>JAGWBB010000065.1 GCA_021296095.1 Desulfurellaceae bacterium
TAGGCGGCTACGCCGTTGCGCAGCAGGGCGCCTGGCGTCGCGTTGGTGCACTGACCGTCTTCGAAGGTCACCTCGCCGTTGACCATGATCCAGCGATAGCCTTCGGCCTTCTGTACCCGCCGCCACTCGTTGGCCGGCAGATCGTGGGTAACCTCTGAGGGCAGGATCTTGAGGTTTTCCAGGTCGTAGACGATGACATCTGCGGCCATGCCTTCGCGCAGCGTGCCTCGGTCTTTGATCCGGGCGGCCCAGGAGGTCAGCCCGCTCAGCCGGAAGTGGGCTTCTTCCAGGGTCATGATTTCGGAGTCCCGCACCATCCAGGTCAGCATGTCGGTCGAGTAGGTGCCAGGGGTGATGAACTTGATGTGGGCGCCGCCGTCGGACACACCCGGCAGGGTGTAGGGTGACGCCATGATCTCGCGGTAGTTCTCCACGTCCTGGTTGAGCACCGGTCCGGCCCACTCGGTCTTGATGTTGTCGGCGACCGAAACGTCGAGCATGGCATCGATGACGTGCTTGCCTTCCTGCTCGGCAATCTGGGCGACCGACAGCCCCTCGTACTTGTCCTTGAGGGCCGAGTTGTGGACCTTGCGTGCGATGAACTCGGTCAGCTCGCCAAACAGGAAGTCACGCGACTTGGTGCCGGCGTCGTACTCTTCGCGCATGATCTGACGCAGACGCGGGTCGGCCAGCTTGACCCGCTTTTCCTCAGCCGTTCCGGTCGTCGCCTCGCGCCACGCCTCACTGTCGTCAAACAGGTTCCAGTCCTCAAAGGTGATCCGGTTGGGCGCTCGGGCCGTTGCCGCCTGCCCGAAGATCTGGGTGCCCTTCTTGTTGGCTTCGGCCAGCCAGCGCAGCTGAGCCCGGTAGACATACGGATATTTGTCATTGACGGCAATGGCGTTGAACAGGACCGAACAGCCGCTCTCCTCGGACAGCAGGGCGTTGAAATCAAAGTCGTTGTGCATGCCGGCTCGGGGATCATCGACCCCGACCGTTGAGCGGGTGAACTGGATGCAGCCCTCACCGTTGCGCTGGCCCAGCCCCTTGGCCATGGCCAGATAGAACTCGTCCGGCAGCATGTCGGTGATCATCGGCGTGCCGTCAAAGTCACGCTGAACCGACGACGAGCCACCCGGAACCAGCTGCTGGGACGACCAGCCGTTGGCGCCGGCATCCATCGCCTCGTGCATCAGGCGGACGATCTCCTGGGTTTCCTTTTCGTTCGGAAAGCGCTTTTTGGCCTCCTCAAAGCTGCCCAGGGCGTAGGCGACGGCCGGTCCCAGCGGGAACAGGTGGGAGACGTTGATGCCCTTGGGCAGGGCGTCGATGCAGTCCATATACTGGGGAAAGGTTTCCCAGTCCCAGGCCATGGATACCTGCATCGGTTCCATCGGGATGGCTTCGTTGCGGGACAGGGCCAGCATGGCCCGCTCGGTATCCTTGGGATGCACCGGGGCAAAGCCGAAGCCGCAGTTGCCGATGGTGACCGAGGTCACGCCGTGCCAGCTGGAGATGGTCAGATACGGGTCCCAGTGCAGCTGGGCATCGTAATGGGTGTGCAGGTCGATACCGCCCGGGGCGACAATCAGCCCCCTGGCGTCCAGCACCTTTTTGGCATCGCTGGTGTTCAGACGGCCGATTTTGGCAATCTTCCCATCCTTGATGCCGAGGTCACCCTTGTAGCGCGGGACACGGGTGCCGTCGATAATGGTGCCATCTTTGATAATGACATCAAATTCAGCCATAACTCCCTCCTTGTTGAGATGGTTGTGTTGCGATTTTTCGTCAGCATGGACCACTCGACCCGAGACTGTCAAGTGCTGAGCGAACGTTCATTCTTCACGCGACGCTAGACGATTGGGCCGGACTGGCAGGCTTCCAGCAGGGTGTACAAATCCTCGGGCTCGGCGTTGCCCCAGTCGGCCGCCTCGTGGGGATTACGGCCCATTTCCTTGACTGCGGCAATGGCGTCGGTGACCGGCAAGCCGCGACCGGAGATCAGCCACGCGGCCAGGATTTGGCCGGCCCGCCCGCGTCCGCCCTGACAGTGGACGACGACCGGCTGGCCGGTGTGGTCCGACTCCTTGAGAAAGGGCAGGATACGTTCTTTGAGCAGACCCACGTCACACAGGTGATAGTCGGCGATCGGCGCCCAGCACACATTGTCCGGCCCGAACTCTTCCCCGTACGTGGCCAGCAGGTCTACCCGGTAGGCGCGGAGTTGGTCCTGGTGCAGCAGGCAGCACACGCGCCTGATGCCCTGCTCCTTCATGTAGGCCACCCACTGACCGATGCGCAGGGCCGACAGGGCAGGTCCCTGAGAGCCGAATACGACCGTTTCGGTATGGCAGGCTGGGGAAAGACGAAATTTCGGCATGTCCATCCTCAATTAGAGCGTTCCTGTACCGGCCAGATGCCAAGGGCGGCTGACCGATAAAATCACCCGGTAGGCTGTCATCGTTCTTCCCTCCTTATTTAGTTGCCCGTGCTCTTGCGGTTGGTGCCCAAAGCCGATCCCCTCTCCCCTTTACTCCTTTTGTTCCCTTTGGGGCAAGGGAAACCCCACCTCAGGAAAACGACACAAGGGCAGCTCTTCAGGACCGCCAAAAGGCACGCTGATGTCGCGATCAGGGAAGTCTTGACTTTTGCCCTGCCCCGGGAGTATGGCGGAGGTAAGTATACAGAGAAAGGAGACGCAGTATGGCAACACAGGATTTTGAGGTGCAACAACTCCTCAAGGCGTATCGGAAGGGGCTGATTTCGGACGAGCTGTTCGAGGCCCAGATGAATGAACTTGGCGCCGCCAACGGGGCGGGCGGTCTGGACGTGGCCAACGTGTTCGATTTCAAGGACCAATCGGTCCAGAAGCTCCAGGAAACCGAACAGAGCCAGACGGTGGTGTTCAATCTGCCGGCCAACTACAGCAACGACACCGAGAACACCCACAAGGGTGACCAGATCATCTATGTGATTGACGGTGGAGCAACCGCTCGAGTGTCGGGCAAAGAGCAGGATCTCAAGGCCGGCGACGTGCTGATGATTCCGGCCGGCGCGCCGCATACCCTACGCACCGGCAGCGACCCGTTCTTCGGCTTCACGATTCTGGCCCCGCCTGAACTGTAGCCTCCCCGCCGTCCGAGTCGCTTGGGGGAGTCCGGACAGAGTCGGGGGGGGGGACCAGACAAGGAGGGGGTTATGACAGACACATACAGGATCATCTCCTCGGACAATCACATTTTTGAGCCGGCCGACCTGTGGGCGACGCGGGTTGAGGCCAAGTGGCGCGAGCGCGCCCCCCAGGTGCGGCGTCTCGACGACGGGGGCGACTGGTGGTTCTGCGACGGTCGCAAGGTCATGGGCGCCTTTGCCGGAGCCCAGACCGGCCGGCGGTTTGAGGAGCCCGAAAAACTGAGCAGTGCCGATACCATGGACAACGTCCGGCCCGGCGGCTACCTGCCGGAGGAGCACGTCAAGGATATGGAGCTGGACGGGGTGGACGGCGGGGTGATCTATCCGACGGTCGGGCTGCTGCTGTTTACCATGTCGGACAGCGAACTCATGACGGCCATCTTCCGCGCCTACAACGACTGGCTGGCCGAGTTCTGCAAACCCTTCCCGAATAAGCTCAAGGGCATCGCCATGCTCGACATTGACGATCTGCCGGCCGGCATCAAAGAGCTGGAGCGCTGCGCCAACATGGGCCTGGCGGGAGCCATGATCACCTGTTACCCGCGCGAGGGACAGACCTACGATTCACCCGAGTACGACTCGCTGTGGGCTGCGGCCCAGGATCTGGGCATGCCGCTCGGCCTGCACATCGGCACCAATCGGCCCGGCCCGGGTCAGACCTTTGTGTTCGACGAGTTGACGCCGGCCTTTCTGGCCAACGCCGACTACTGGGTCCGCATGTCGCTGGCCCAGATGATCTACAGCGGTGTGTTCGCCCGCTATCCCAAACTCCAGGTCGGTGCGGTCGAGATGGAGCTGTCGTGGGTGCCTCACTTCATTGACCGGCTCGACTATAACTACACCCAGCGCGCCCGCGACCTGTTCAAGAAGGGCTACTGGGACCGCTATCCGGGCGATATGCTGCCCAGCCAGTACTTCCACCGCAACGTGTTCCTCGGCTTTCAGGAGGATGCCCTCGGTATCCAGCACCGCCACATCATCGGGGTGGACAATCTGCAGTGGGGCTCGGACTATCCGCATCCCGAGGCGACCTTCCCCCGCACCCGCCAGATTCTGGAGGATATCCTGGCCGGCTGCACCGAAGAAGAGAAGGCCAAGATCGCCGGCGGGAACGCCGCCCGGGTGTATCATTTCGACTGAGCTGTTCGTTTTTCGTTCCCAACACACAGGAGGGAGTCATGGCACAGTTTGACACGCTGATTAAAGGCGGCACGGTTATTGACGGAAGTGGGGTCCCGCGCTACCGCGCCGATGTTGGTATCAAGGACGGCAAGATCGCCCAAATCGGGCGTCTCAAGACCAGCGACGGCGGTCGGGTGCTGGACGCCAGCGGGCTGATTGTCGCGCCGGGCGCCATCGACCTGCACACCCACTATGACGCCCAGATCCACTGGGATCCGTATCTGAGCATCGGCAGCTGGCACGGCGTGACCTCGGTCACCATCGGCAACTGCGGCTTTGGCTTTGCACCCGTGCATGGCAAGGATGCCGAGCGGGCCATGCTGTCGATGTCGCGCAACGAGGCGATTCCCTTGGCCCCGATGAAGGAGACGATGGCCTTTGACTGGGAGACCTTCCCGCAGTGGATGGACCATATCGACACCCTGCCGCTGGGGGTCAACATCTCACAGCTGGTGCCGATTACGCCGCTGGTCGCCTACGCCATGGGCGGCTATGAGGAGTCCAAGAAGCGCCTGCCGAACGACAGGGAGATGCAGAAGGTCTTGCAGATGTTCCACGAGGCCATGGACGCCGGGGCGGTCGGCTGGGGCGCCCAGCGCCTGTTCCCCGAGGGCATGGCCTCGGTCCAGCGCGACTATGACGGCTCGCCCATGATTTCGGACGTGCTGTCCGACGAGTTCTACCTGACCATGGCCAAAGCGCTCGGTGAGCGCAACGCCGGCTGCATCCAGTACACCCAGGCCAGCGCCAGCATCCACGATCCGACCAAGGGGCCGCAGTACGACTTTGCCTTCAACGTCAAGCTGGCCGAGGAGAGCGGACAGCCGGTGCTGTTCAACGCGGTGGCGGTCAACGACCAGTATCCCGAGGTGTTCCAGTCGCAGCTCAAGTGGCTGGAGGAGGCCAATAACCGGGGCGTCCGGGTGTTCGGCCAGGGCGTCACGGTGCGCCTGCCGCTGGAGTTCACCTTTGAGGACTGGAACCTGTTCGACAACAGCGAGGTGTGGCGCGAGGCGACCCTGGGGACCGTCGAGGAGAGAAAGGCCAAGCTGGCCAACCCCGACATCCGCCGGGCGATGAAGGAGGAGTACGACTCGGGCCAGGTGCCCATCGACCTGTTCGGGGAAATCCCGACCTTTATCGCCAAGAAGGTCCGCCGGCCCGATCTGGAGGAAAAGTACGAGGGCTTGTCGGTCGGCCAGATCGCCGAGATGGAGAATAAGCACGTGCTCGACGCGCTGCTCGATCTGTCGGTCGCCGACGATCTCAAGACCCAGTGGCGCACGCCCGTCCTCAACGTCAGTGAGGAGAACTCCAGGAAGATGATGGATTCGCCCTACGTCATGGCCGGTCTGTCCGACGGCGGGGCGCACATGAAGTTCATCACCGCCGGCATCTGGCCGACCGATCTGCTGACCTGGATGGTGCGCGACACCGGCATCCTGACTCTGGAGCAGGGCCATTACCGCCTGAGCGGTATGCCGGCCTGGGCCGCAGGCTTCAGGGACCGCGGCTACCTGCGCGAGGGACAGGCGGCCGACCTGATGGTCTATGACCTGGACAAGCTGAACATCCTGCCGACCGAGATCGTCGAGGATCTGCCGACCGGAGAGTGGCGCCGGGTGCAGCGTTCCGAGGGCTACCGCTGGATGTTGGTCAACGGCGAAGTCACCTTCGAGGACGGCGTGTGCACCAACGCCACACCGGGCGGCTTGCTGCGTCACGGCGCGGCCCGGTAAGCACAACTTGCGCAGACCGGGCTACGGCCCGGTCCAGACTCACAGGCTGAGAAGGATCGTTCTTCTCAGCCTTTTTTCGGGAGGAAGACATGGCAGACATTGATGACCTTGCCGGGACCTTTGAACAAATCGTGGCCGCGATCAACCGGCGCGACGCCGGTGCCTATTCGTCCTTTTGGCACGAGCAAATCGTCGCCTTCCCGCCCTTCTCGCCGTTTGCGGTGGAAGGAAAATCCACCCTGGTGCCGCTGGCCGAGGCGAACTTTGCCAACGCCGAGAGCCTGAGCCTGACGCCAATCAACCCCCAGTGCCGCGTTATCGGCAGTACGGGGATTGTGTGGGGCCACATGTCGCTGGCGGTCAAGCCCAAGGATGGCCCGCTGAGCGCAACGTTTGCGCGCTTCACCTTTATTTTTGCCAAGACTGACGGGAAGTGGCAGGAGGTGGCCATTCACGCCTCGCAGCTCCCGTCCGGCAGCTGACACTTGTGGGCGGAGAGGTCGCCATTAGCCATACTCGGCTGAAACCGCGCCATGGACGAGCAGGCTACAGATCGTGGAGGAGCAGGCGGCGCTGAGCGTGTGTTCTACGGCTGGTTCATTATCGCCATCCTGTTCTTCGTGTCGATCATCGACGGCGGCTTCACCTACACCTTTTCGACCTTTCTCAGGCCCCTGACCGAGGAGTTTGGCTGGTCGCGGGCGGAAACCGCTACCGCCTTCTCGCTGTACCTGCTGATCGGCGGGCTGGTGTTGCCCGGCTGGGGCTGGCTGGTCGATCACATCGGGGCCAGACGTGTCTTTCTGCTGAGCGCGGTGATCGACGGCGTGGCCCTGTTGTTCCTCAGTGCGGTCGAGAATCTGAGCAGCTATTACGGCTGGTATCTGCTCTTGGGCGTCGGCCTGGCCGGCATCGGTCCCATGCCGGTCGGCAAGGTCGTGACCCAGTGGTTTGTGACCAAGCGGGGCTTGGCCATGGGCATTGCCCTGGTCGGTGCCAGCGGTGGGGGGCTGGTCCTGGTGCCGCTATGCGGATTCCTGATCGCCGAGTTCAGCTGGCGGGTGGCCTATCAGGCCCTGGCCATCCTGTCGCTTGGCCTGATGTTGCCGCTCATCTGGTTCTTTGTGGTCAACACTCCCGAGGAGAAGGGCTTGCGGGCCATGGGGCAGAACGGCTCGGCCAGCGGGCTTGAGCCGGATGACACCCCGGCCGCGCCGGCGACCAGAGACTGGACGCTCAAAGAAGCCCTGTTCACCCCGACCTTCTGGCTGTTGGGCGTGGCCTTCTGCCTGGGGCTGATGGCGGCCGGGGCAGTCCACACCCACCAGGTCGCGTTTCTACAAGACACCGGACAGTCGCTTGAGCTGGCCGCGACGATTACCGGCGTCAGCCTGGGCATGAGCATGGTCGGGCGTTTTGCGGCCGGCTGGGTCAGTGAGCATTTCCCGCGTCCGCACTATATTTTGGCGGGGTGTCTGCTCATGCAGGCGGTCGGGACCGGCTTTCTGATGTATCTCGACCTCTTAGGGGCCTGGAGCCTGGCGCTGTTCATTCCCCTGTTCGGTCTGGGCTATGGCGGGATGATTGTGCTGTGGCCGCTGACCGTCGGCCATGATTTTGGTCGGCGGGCATTTGGGACCATCGCCGGGGTGCTGGGGACGATCGGCCTCAGCATCGGGGGCGCCTCCGGGCCGATCATCGCCGGCGCGATTTTTGACGCCCAGGGAAGCTATGACTGGGCGTTTGTGGGCTGCATCGGGCTGTTCATAGTTGGGGCCGGGGCGGCGCTGACGGCGCCGGAGCTGCGGGCCGACCGCCCGGCGTTCGTGCCCGGTTTGGGGAGCGAGCCCTAGCGCGTTTCACGTTAGACTGTAGCCCTGCCGTTCCGCTCTCGTCGGGCCGGACGTGATCCGGCATTCTCTGCTTCGACTTCGCTCCGCTCCGCTCAGCATGAACGGGCGGCCGTTCGTCCTGAGCGTAAGGCGCAACGCGCCTGAAGTCGAAGGGCTACACAGCATTGTGAAGTGCCCTAGGTAGTGGTGGAGCGCCGCAACAACTCGGCCAAGACTTCACCCTGCTGGCGGAGCGCCTGGCTCTGTTCCCGCTGGTTGGCCTCCATGATGTCGAGCTGCCGGTTGCGGATATTGGAGGTTTTGTTCATCATCCACAAGCCGCCGATAATCACCAGCAGCTGACCGAAGCCAATTCCCAGCGCCGTGATCTCCACCCAATTCGGGGGCGGCCCGGCCTGTAACGCGGCGACGGCTTCCCGCGCCAACTGGACAAGTTCAGCTTCCATGCTGTCCTCCTTCCGGACAAGATTTGCGCACCCGGCTCAGCAAAAAAAGAGGCTCCGCAGTCAAGGGCAGCTGTGCTGCGAGCGAAGCGCAGCCCTGGGCCTTGAGCGCATCCACTTGCAGGCGCAGGTCCTGCTCCAGCGTACTGACCCGGGCATAGCCGACCGTCTTTTCTGCCGTGTCATTGAGTAGATGGTACACAGATTTATGAAACGGGTGAATAGAACAGATTTCCGCCGTTTCAGCCCCTGGTCCGGGCCGGCGTGGCGCTGTCCCACAAAACCCTCCTTTCCCAAGACACCGCCGACGGAGGTTCAGCCAGGTGGCCATACGCGCCCCCAAAGCAGGGACGGCGTAGCACCCCAGGACAGGTCACACAGCGCCGCTGCGACCCCGACCCGCCACCCGCCGTGCGCCCTTCGGGACGGCTGCTCCACCACGACAAAGTGGAAAAGGGTAACAGCGCACAGGGTTTAGGGAGTTCTCGCCAGGCGGAAGCCGAGGGTGCTGAAGCGGCCGCGGTCGCCCGGCTCACCGCCGTAGATGAGGCGATACGCCGCCCGGCAAGCGCGGGCAGAGTGGGTCCAACTCCCGCCGCGAAAGACCCGGCCGGGGCCTGAACTGGGGCCACGCGGGTCGGTCACCGCACCACGGGGATAGTCGCCATACCAGTCGTGCACCCACTCCGATACGTTCCCGTGCATGTCAAACAAGCCCCACCCATTCGGCTGTTTCTGCCCGACCGGATGGGTCCCCGCTCCAGAGGAGAAGAATCCTCCCTGATCACCGTACCAGACATACAGCCCCAACTCGCTCGCTGTGGTCCCAAAATGGTACGCTGTCTGGGTTCCGGCCCGTGCCGCATACTCCCACTCCGCCTCCGTTGGTCAGGCGCAGCGCGCCTGACGCTCAGGACCAACGGCCTCTCGTTCGTGCTGAGCGGAGCGGAGCGAAGTCGAAGCAGGGGGGCCGGATCATGTCCGGCATGACGGACGCAGAACGACATGGCTACAGCCTGACATGAGCCGCTCCAGCCCACGTCCCGCGTACAGACTATACGCTGAAGAATGCAGCCATCCCATTCGCTCATTCCGCGTCCAAGACAGCAGTAACCGCTACTCTGAACCCCGCAAGCAGGCTGGAGGTCGCTTCCATACCTCGCGAAAAAACGCGGTGTTCCCCATAGCTCGCACCTTGGAGACACAGGACGCTGATCCGCTCGGCTGCCGGGTCAACGATCCAGTATTCAGGGATTCCTGCTGCGGCGTATTCCTGGCGCTTGCGTACCAGATCCCGGTGCGGGTCGTCGGGACTGACCACTTCCAAGACAAGGTCAGCTCCTGTCCAGAACTGATTGCCGCGGCGCTTATCCTTGGACGAGAGCAGCACCAGCAGATCCGGTTCGCGATACCGCCCCGTATGCAGACGCAGACGGAGGGGCGCAACGAGGACGATACCGTCGGTCCGTGTCGCAAGAAACGCATACACAGTCCGGTAGAGAAACAGGACGATCCGCTGATGTTCGTCCGTCGGCATCGGCAGTACCTCGATGTGTCCGTCTCTGAATTCCAGCAGACGCCGGGTGTGATCGGTGAGCTTCAGATAGTCGTCCTCGCTCCACTCAGCCTGAATCGGAAACCGTAAGTCTCCTTCCCATGTGGGCTCGGTTCGCTCATCCGGTGCCGGTGGCGTTGAGCTGATTTTTGTCGGCATTCTCCTCACTTCCCTTCAGGATTTTTCCAATATGGTCCATCTGGCTCGGATTCTTGCCGGAGCAGTCCGGGCGGTGCGGCCGCAGGGAAGGAGCGGCCCATGAGATCGCCCGGCCCGCTTACTCCAGGTCGACCTGCAAGGCGTTCAGATTGCGCGCCATCATGTTCCAGAAGGCGGTCGCCGCAGTCAGATCCAGAATATTGTCCTGCCCGATGAGAGCCCGGACCTGCTGAAACAAGCCGTCATCGACCTGACCCTTCTGGGTCAGCTCCTCGGCGTAGCGAATGATCAGCTTGTCGGCGTCGCTGAACAGCTCGCTCGTCTGATACGAGGCGATGCTGTCGATCTGCTCGCGTGAGATGCCGGTGCGCTCGGCGATGTCGATATGCCGCACGAACCCGTACTTGCAGTTCAGCCGGTCCATCAGCGTCAGCACGGCCAGCTCGCGCAGCCGGGGGTCCAGGGCCGACTCGTTCATGAAGTAGTTGGCCAGCGGAAAGACGCGCTTGGCCAGCTTGGGGCTGTTGGACAGCGCCTTGACGACGTTGGGCACCTGGGGGATGCCGAACTGTTGCTCGAACGAGGCGTATAACTCCTTGGTTTCGTCACTTGCAGTGTCTTTTTCCACATACGGAATGCGTGCCATGTGTCTGTTCTCCTTTCGGCGGTGTTGGGTGCCTAGGCTCCGCTGATCAGCTCAAGAATCGTCCCGTCGGGATCTTTGAAGCACACAAAACTGGCCCGCCCGTCTCCCGGGCCGTCGATGGTCGTCAGCGGAGCCACGAACTCGACGTCGAGCTTTTGCAGCTCGGCGTAGGCTTTCTCGATGTCGCTGACGGCAAAGGCGATGCGGCAGATGCCGACATTGTTCAGGCTGTCATAGGGCTGGCCCTGGGTCGGCGGGTCGAGGAACTGGACCAGGTCGAGTACCGGGGCGTTGGGATCATCGCCGATGCGCATGAACACGCCGCGCATCTTGTTGGCCTTGACGCCCAGCCCCTCGCCGATGCGCGGGTCGTCGCCGGTAAAATCGTTGACCTTGTGGAAACCGATCTGCTCATAGAAGCGGATGGAGCGCTCCATGTCCCGGACACAGATGTTGACGTGAAAGATACGGTCGAGCATGGCTGTGCCTCCTTGCTGGTTTACAGGCCGTACACCTCGGTGACGTTTTGGCCGATGACCTTTTGGCGGGTCGCGTCGGGCATGGGTTCGACCAACTCCTTGAGTTCGTCCATGTAGTTGCCCGGATGGTCCAGGTGCGGAAAGTCCGAGGCCCAGAAGAATTTGTCCGCCCCGACAAAATCGACCACGTGACCGAAGGCTTTTTCGTCGGGATCGCCCGACACCCAGCACTGCCGATAGAAATAATGACTCGGCTTCTCTTTGAGCGGCACCGACTCGCCCAGCGGGCTGTCATACACGGCGTCCATGCGGTTGAGCAGATAGCCGGCCCAGCCCGCGCCGGACTCCAGCACGACGACTTTGACCTTGGGGAACTTGTCGAACAGGCCGTACTGGAACAGGGCCGTAAAGGCTTGCAAGGGGCCTTGCCCGCCGTGAACGTTGAAGTGCCACATAGCCCACTTCTGCATATCGCGGAAGCGCTGATGGACCCGCTTGGCCGGCGGCTCGCCGCTGGGATGAATGCCGACCGGCACGTCGAGCTCCTGGGCTTTGGCCCAGAAGGGGTCGTAATCCGGGTGGGCGTGCGACTTGTTGGTCGGCGTGAAGGGCACAAAAAAGGCGCCCTTGGCACCGCTGGTGACCGCCCGTTCGAGCTCGCGCGCCGCCTCCTGGGGGTCGCCAAAGGAAATATGAGCAATGGGAACGAGGCGGCCGTCCGAGTCGGAACAGAAGTCCACCACCCAGCGGTTATAGGCCCGCGCATAGGCGGCTTGCAGTGCCAGGTCGTCCACGTCTTCGGTTTCCCAGGCCAGCCCCAGGGTCGGATAGATGATGGCCTTGTCCAGGCCGTCCTGGTCGAGCAGCGCGACCCGCTCCTTGGGGTCCATGGAGCCGAACGGCGCCTCGCCCACATAGGTCTTGTCGGGGTGGGGTTTGAGTTCGTCGCCACTCTTGCCCATGGCGCCCGACTGGCCGAGCTGGCCGGGGCGGCGGTACTTGGACGGTCCCCCACCGATTTCCAGGATTTCCAGTCCGTCCCGATCTTTGCTGATGCGGATCGCCCGGTCTCGATACTGGGGCTCCATGTACTGCTCCCACACATCGGGCGGCTCAAGAATATGGCCGTCGGCGTCAATCGCGCCGGGATACGGAAAACGCTCAGATGCTGTTGTCATAAGGCTCCTCCTTTGTCCGAAACATACAGCTCTTCCCCCTCCTGTAGCACGCTCGGGGCGACAAAAGAAAGAGATTTACACCAGGTGGGCCAGGGTCCGCTCGGAGTGCTTTTGCAGGGAAACGGTGAAAGGGGTGCCGCCGGTTCCGACCTGGGCCGTTTTGTCGGCTCGACCGGGCTGGAGGATGTATCTGGCGGCATACTCGAGGTGGAGCTGGCGGAACGCGGCCAGGGCCTGGACGCAGCCGTTATACGCCTCACGAAGTGTGGGCGCGCTGAAGCGGTGCTGGTAGACGTAGTCCCGAATGGCCGGACCGTGTTCGAGACGAGCAATACAGGCGCGATCCCGGATCGGCATGTAGTCGCGCAGTTCCAGCAGGTAGGCCCGCATGGCGTCCCAGTCGTGCTGGATGCCGAGAGCCGCGTCAAAGGCGTACAGCACGCTGCTCTGGGCGCCCGTCTCGCCACGGAACTGCTGGGGCTGGCCTTTGTAGGCTGCGACGCCGTCGTAGTACATGCCGTGGGGCAGGTCGGGGTTGTTTTTCCAGCCGAACATATACGGCCGCACCCGGTGGTAGTAGGTGTCAGGCTGACAGCGCTCCGGCATGCGTCGCAGCAGGGCCTGCATGGTCCGCAGGCTTGCGGCCAGCTCGGACAGGCATTCGGTCACGCCCTGGCTATCCCGCTTCAGCACGGCCTGCTGTGCGGGCAACAGGGCCGACAGGCCGCGTCCGGCCGCAGCCTCGATATGCACATGCAGGGTGACGAACCACTCCTCGTCCATGCCGCCCAAAAAATTCTGAATCATGGTCAGGTTGCCGACCGCAATCGGCCCGTGCGGGTCGAGGCGACGCCAGTTGTGCAGCGTCTGCGAGGCGTAGGTCAGCATCGGCGGCCGGCCGAGTCGCGTCGCCAGCCCGTGCCAGGCCACGGCCAGGGGCGGGGGTAGCCGGCTGGCGATGGGCCGGTCGGGTGCGAACACGTACAGATTGGCCATGAACGACACCATGCTCATGGCCCGCTCAGACTCCTGCTCGGTGCGCAGGGCGGCCAGGGGAAACGGGGGCAGGCGCTCCAGGGTCGGGCGCAGGGCGGTGTTCAGGGCCAGCTTGGACAGATCGTGGGCGACCGCTTCCCATTCTTCAAAGGGCTCGGGCAGGTGGATGAGCGGATCGGGGGTGGGCAGGAAACCCCGCGAGAAATCTCGGTCTGGTGCGGTCATGGTTCTTCGTGCGCGTTGACGACGGCCTGTCGATCTCCTACAAGGGGGATGGGGTACATCCTGGTATCATCTCCTACCCGCCCGCAGCAACAACCAATAAGGAGGGTTCTTTATGGCGGAGTATGATCTGTTAATCAAAAACGGCACGATCGTCGACGGCTTACGCACCCCTGCGTACCGTGGGGATCTGGCCATCCGCAACGGCAAGATCGCGGCGATGGGAAATATCACCGGCGGCGCGACGCGTGTCATCGACGCCACCGGCTGCGTAGTGGCGCCTGGCTTCATGGACATCCACACCCACTACGACGCGGCCCTGACCGGCTGGGACCCCTACGCCACGCTATCCGGCTGGCACGGGGTGACCAGCGTCGCCATCGGCAACTGCGGCTTTGGTTTTGCCCCGGTCCGGCCCGAGGATCAGGAGCGGGCGATGCTGCGCATGGAGCGTACCGAGACCATTCCGCTGTCCATCATGCAGTCCTCGATGCGCTGGGACTGGGAGACCTTTCCCGAGTTTCTGGACAGCCTGGAACGCAACAAGGTCGGAGTGAATACCGCCTCGCTGGTACCCTACTCGCCGCTGCGCGCCTGGGTCATGGGCAATGAGGCGGCCCGCGATCCCGATTACACGGCGAGTTCGGATCAGGTCGCGCGTATCAAGCACGTGTTGCGCGAAGCCTTGCAGGCCGGCGGCTTCGGCTTTTCGGGCTCGTTCAGCATGTCCAACCGGGACTATGACGGCGGCTATCTGCCGACCCAGGTCGCACCCCGGGAAGAACTCCTGGAAATGGCCGAGGTCATGCGCGAGTTCAACCGCGGCTCGATCGAGTGGACCATGGGGTCGGCTCTCCAGGGCTTGGGGCTGGATTTCCTGCTGGAACTGGCCAAGACCAGCGGCCGGCCGGTGAACTGGAACGCCATCGTGTCCGACTCCAACAACCCCGACGGCTGGCGCAAGCAGCTGGCCTGGAGTGAGCAGGCCTACCGTGAGGCGATTGTCCTGCCGGTCGATATCTGTGTGCCGATTGAGCGCGATTTCACCCTGGAGACCATGGGCCTGTTCGACCAGCTGCCGGCCTGGAACGAGGCCACCGTCGGCACCCTCGAAGAGCGCAAGGCCAAACTGGCCGACCCGGCCCGGCGTCCGGCGCTGCGCCAGGACATGGAGAAGCGGCGGCGCATGATCGTACCGTCCAAAGACAGCGACGGCGAGCAGGGTCAGGTGGGGATGATCAACTGGCAGGCGACGGTTATCGACGATGTCCACCTGGAGAAGAACGAGCCGCTGCGGGGCAAGACCATCGCCCAGATTGCCCAGGAGCAGGGCAAGCATCCGGTCGATGCCATGTTGGATCTGGCGGTTGAGGAAGACCTCAAGACCGAGTTTGCCATGCAGGACTCGCTCAACAGTGATGAAGACTCCGTCGGTCAGATCCTCAAACACCCGCTGACCCTGATCGGCGCCTCGGACGGCGGCGCGCATACCAAGTTTCTGACCCTGGGCCGCTACCCGACCCACTTCCTGGCCCACTGGATTCGCGACAAGCAGATCATGAGCCTGGAAGAGGCGCACTGGCGGCTGTCCACCATGCTGGGCTGGGCCATCGGCATCCGTGACCGTGGCTGGCTACGTGAAGACATGCCGGCCGACATCGTGGTGTACGATCTGGAAAAGCTCCAGGTGTTGCCGATGGAGACCATCACCGACCTGCCCAACAACGACTGGCGACGGGTGCAGAAGGCCGACGGCTATCGCTACACGATCGTCAACGGCCAGATTACCTTTGAGGGCCAGAAGTGTACCGGCGCACTGCCGGGCAAGGTTTTGCGCAGCTACGACATGGCCGCAGCCTAGGAGCCATCACGCCTGCGTCCATCCCCTACGTCGCTCGGGCTTCCAGCCGGATGGGGCGTTGGGGGTGGACTCCCAGCCAAAACAGAGAGGCCACGGCCGCCAGCCCGGCGGCCGTGTACAGCGCGCTGTCCCAGCCGTAGTGCTGGGCCAGCAGCGGGGTCAGGGTCGGCGACAGCGTCCCGCCCAGATTGCCGCCCATGTTCATGAAGCCGCCCAGCGTGCCGGCATAGGTTTTGGCCAGGTCAATCGTTGTGGCAAAGTAGGCTGCCACCCCCAAAAACAGGGTTCCCGCGCCCAGCGCCAGGAAGAGCACGGCCAGGTAGGGGTTTGTCACGCTGGCGCCGATAGCGATCAGTCCGGCGGTCAGCAGCATGCTGACAAACCCGACCCCGCAGCGGCCGACGCGTTTGCCGAAGCGCTGGCTCAGGCGGTCGGTCAGCCAGCCGCCGAACGGCGCGCCTATCGCCCCGGCCATAAACGGCGCCATGCCGTACAGCCCGCCGCTCTCGACCGAGAAGTGCAGCACGTTGACCAGATACAGGTAGAACCACGACAGATAGATGTAGCCGATATAGCCGAGCACCGTGTAGGCGGCGGTCACCAGCCACAGGCTCGGACAGCTGAGCAGCGTCCGCCACGGAACCGGGCCGAGCGCCGGCCCGGCAGCGTCGGGCTCGTCCTGCTCAGCCGTCGGCGCCTGGGCAATATACTCCCGCTCTGCGGCGTTGACCCACGGGTGCTGCTCGGGCCGGTCGCGAACCAGCCAGTACCACACCACGGCCAGGACGATGCCGATGGCGCCGGCAATATAAAAGGCCGCTCGCCAGCCCCAGGTGACCATCACCCAGACAATGAAGGGCGGCGTCAGCGCCCCGCCCAGCGAGCTGCCGCTGACCGTAATGCCGACCGCCAGACCGCGTTCCTGGGGTGCGGCCCAGTTGGCGATCACCCGGTTGCCGTTCGGCGGGGCGACCGCCTCGCCGATACCGATCAGCACCCGGACAACCAGAAACGAGCCCACGATGCCGATGAGCGAGGCCAGAAACAGCTCGCCGGCCAGCGCGGTCACGGCGGTAAAAAACGACCACCACAGGATCGCTACGGCCATCACGCCCCTGGGTCCGAAGCGGTCGCCCAGCCAGCCGCCCGGAATCTGGGATACGGCATAGCCCAACACAAAGGCGCTGAAAATCCAGCCGAACTGCACATCGCTGAGGCCGTACTCGGGCATGATGTACTTGGCCGCAATGGAGATGTTGATCCGGTCGATGAACATCAGCACATAGGTGCAGTACAGCAGGCCGATAATCAGCCAGCGGGTCCGGGTCGGTGTCGCTGGTGCGGGACTGGGTGTAGACATACTCCTCCCCGACAAACGCCCCGACTCTAGCCCAGGACTTCTGTGTGGAGCAAGACAAGCCTGCCTGTCCGAATTGTTGACGGCTGGGGGCCGATCTCCTAGAACGGAGTGGGGAGACATCCAGCACTCGATAAAGGAGGGCCAATCATGGCCGAATATGACATCGTCATTAAGAATGGAACCATCGTTGACGGCAGTGGCGCGCCCGGCTTCCGGGCCGACCTGGCGGTAAGTGGGGGGCGTATTGTCGAACTTGGCGAGGTCACGGGTAGCGCCGCGCGGCTGATCGACGCGTCCGACCTGATTGTCGCGCCCGGCTTTATCGATCCGCATACCCACTACGACGCCCAGCTGTGCTGGGACCCGCTGATCACCTGTTCGTCGTGGCACGGGGTGACCAGCGTGATCGTGGGCAACTGTGGCGTTGGGCTGGCGCCGTGCAAGCCCGCCGAACGGGATATCGCCACCTCCAATCTGGTCCACGTCGAGGCCATTCCGTATGAGGTGTTGAACAAGGGCCTGCCCTGGGACTGGGAAAGCTTTCCGCAGTATATGGATGCCGCCGCCCAGCGCGGGTTGGGCATCAACGTCGGCTTTCTGGCCGCCCTGTCACCCTTCCGCCAGTTTGTGATGGGCAATGAGGCCATGGAGCGTGAGGCCACCGCAGCCGAAACCGCGCACATCCGCAGCCTGCTGGACGAGGCGCTTGAGGCCGGCGCCCTGGGTCTGTCGCTGACCGTCCTGCCTCAGCATCTCGGCTACAAGGCTCAGCCCCTGGCCTGTCGGCTGGCCAGTCATGACGAGCTGCGCGCCTACGCCGGCCTGCTGCGCGAACGCGGCCAGGGGACGATTGAGGTGGCCCTGACCAGAAAGCCCAGCGCGGTGTCCGACAGGGAGTACGCGCTGCTGGAGTTGCTGGTTTCCGAGAGCGAGCGTCCGGTCACCTGGCTCAATCTGCGCGACCGCGACGACGATCCCGAGGCGTGGACCAACACCCTGGAACGCGTCGCCCCGCTGCTTGAACGCGGCAGCCGGCCCCAGGTGGCGGTGCGGCCGCTGGTGGTGGAGTTCAATCTGCGCAACCCGTTCCTGTTCGCCGCCATGCGCTCGACCAAGCCGGTGTTCGGCGACGCCGCGCCCGAGGATCAGAAACGCACCTATGCCGACCCCGAGTTCCGCCGCGCGTTTGGGGCTGAGCTGGAGCGCAGCACGGTCTTTCATGACATCTGGCAACGGACCAAGGTGAAGGAAGTCACCAGCCCGGCGCTCAAGGCGGTCGAGTGGAAGACGATAGACGACATCGCCCAGCAGCGCGGTGCAGCGCCCCTGGACGCCTTCTTTGATATCGCCCTTGAGGACGACCTGGGGCTCGACTACATGCTGCCGCTGCTCGACATCAACGAGGAGCGGGTGGCGAAAAAATTCAGCGACCCGCGCACCCTGATCGGCATCTCTGACGGCGGGGCGCACGTGGACATGCTGTGCAACGCCGGCTACCCGAGCTATCTGCTGGGGACCTTTGTGAGAGAAAAGCAGGCGCTGAGCGTCGAACACGCGGTACGGCGCATTACCACAGAACCGGCCCAGTTCTTCGGCATCAACGACCGTGGCGCGCTGCGGGTCGGGCTGGCTGCGGACATCACCGTTTTTGACCTGAACACCATCGACTCCCCCGAGCGTCCGGAAGTTCGCCAGGACTTGCCGGGCGGCGGGCGCCGTCTGGTGACCCAGGCCGAAGGCATCCAGTACACCATCGTCAACGGTCAGGTCTTGTACGAGGGCCAACGCCAGACCGGCGTCCTGCCCGGCCAGGTCATCCGAGGCGGGCAGCCGGCCTGAGGAGAACGCGCCATGTCGATACAACATGTGATTTCAGCCGATTCGCATATGGTTGAGCCGGGTGACCTGTGGCTCGAACGGCTCGACCGCAAATATCGTGACGACGCCCCGCGGGTCGTCAAAAACGAGCAGTCCAAGGCCGCGCCGTATGTGTTTGTCGGGCCTGGCATTCATCCGCTGACGGTGGCCGGCGTGTTTGCCGCCGGACGCAGCGGCGATGCGCTGCGCGAACACATGCAGAGCGGCTACGAGGCCGCCCGGCCCAGCGGCTGGGACCCGGTCGAGCGTCTGAAGGATCAAGACCTGGACGGCGTGGTAGCCGAGGTCTTGTATTCCAGCCTGGGAATCGTCCTGCTGGGCATGCCGGACGGCGAACTGCAACAGGCGTGTCTGCGCGTGTATAACGACTGGCTGGCCGAGTTCTGCGCCCACGACCCACAGCGTCTGGTCGGCATCGGCCTGTATCCGCTCAGCGCCCTGCCCGATGTGTCGGAGATCGAACGCTGCGTAAAGCTCGGACTCAAAGGCGTCCTGATCCTGGCCTCCGATACGCTGGAGCTGCCCTACAGCGACGAGCGCTTCGAGCCGCTGTGGCAGGTGTGCGCCGAGGCCGGGCTGCCCATCTCACTGCACAAACCCCTGGTGTCCGGCATGCCACGGACCGCAGCCATGCCAACCCCGGCCGACCTCCAGATTCATGTCATCCACGTTGTCGAGCAGTGTCTGACCCGGATGGTGTACGGCGGCGTGTTCGAGCGCTTCCCCGAGCTGAAGATGGTCTCGGCCGAGAATGACGTGGGCTGGATGCCGAACTGGGTGCACCGGCTCGACCACGTGCACGCCAAGATCCCCGATACCAAACGCCTGCCGCTCAAACCCAGCGAGTACGTGCGGCGCAACATCTGGGGCACCTTTCAGGACGATCCGATCGGCCCGGCGACGTGGCAGTTCTTCGGTCAACATAACTATATGTGGGCGTCGGACTTTCCCCACGCCGACTCGACCTTCCCCCATTCGCTCAAGATTATCGGCCAGCATTTTGCCGATATCCCGGCCGAGGTGACGCGCAACATCGTGTTTGACAACGCCAAGCGCCTGTATGGCATTGAAGTAGGCTGACAGGAGGACTCCAATGGACATGACCGAACTCGAACGACGGCTGACCCGCATGGAAGACATTGAGGCCATCAAGCAGCTCAAGGCCGAATACTGCGACATCTGCGACGATGACCATAATCCCGACCGTATCACCACGATTTTTGCCGAAGATGGTATCTGGGAAGGCGCCGGTTTCGGCAAAGCCCAGGGACATGCGGCCATCCGCGAGCTGTTCAAGAAATTCCAGACCCTGATCAGCTTCTCCCAGCACCAGGTGCTGAACCCGGTCATCAAGATTGACGGCGACCAGGCCACCGGTATCTGGTACTTTTTCGGGCCGTTTACGTTCTACAAAAACAACCAGGCCAAGTGGCTGGCCGCCCGCTACCAGGACGACTATGTCAAGGTGAACGGCGAGTGGAAGATCCAGCACCTGCGGGCGCGTGGACGGATGAGTACCGATTACGAAAAGAGCTGGGCCGACACAGCCTGAAGCGCCAATAGCGGCCGGGCCCGCGTCCGGCCGCGCACCCCTCCATGCTGAAGTATATTCTGTGGGACCACGACGGTGTGTTGGTCGACACCGAGCACTGGTACTTTGTCTCGACCCAACAGGCCCTGGCCGAACTCGGCATATATTTTGACAAGGACGAATACGTGGCGCACACGACCAGCGGCCGGACGATGTGGGAGCTGGCCAGGCAGCGGGGTGTCTCGGAGGACATCATCGCCGTCCACCGCCGCAACCGGGACCGCTATTATCAGGCGCATCTGCGGACCGAGGATATTGAGATTCCGGGCGTGCTGGACGTGCTGGCCGAGCTGTCGCAGTTCTTTTCCATGGCGATTGTGACCACGGCCAAGAAGGCCGACTTTGCCCTGATCCACCAGGACCGGACGATTGTGTCCTACATGGACTTTGTTGTTGCCAACGGCGATTATGCGCGCAGCAAACCGGCCCCCGACCCCTATCTGACGGCCCTGGAGCGCTTCGGGGCTCAGCCCCACGAGGCGATTGCGATTGAGGATTCCGAGCGCGGTTTGCGCTCGGCGGTAGCCGCCGGTCTTGAGTGCATCATGATCGAACACGCGTTCACCCAGTCCCAGGACTTCTCGCGTGCCAGCCGCGTCGTGCGATCAATCCGCGACCTGCCGGCCATCCTGATCGGTCGACAGGCAAGACCTATTTCAGGCTGACCGCTCTGTCCCCTGCGAGACATTGATAATAATGCCATCCTGAATGGCGACCGATACAGCACACTACAAGGATGAATGAGAGAGAAGAAAAATTGTCGGGGGGACTTCGCATGACACCGCCACTCCAGACAGTCCTTGATTATCGCCCACGCCTCGACACAGCGGTCACAAGCTTCAGCCGTTTCTTTTTCGGCTTCATCGCCAACGGTGCGGTCATCTTCTCGTACAAGCCGAACAGATGCTCCACGCGCTCGCGCTCGGAGGCAAAGCCGCCGGGACGGTACAGCCGGTCCGCGGCGTGGTCGAGGGTGGTATGGGCTTTGCGTAGCTTGGGCGGCATCAGGTCGGGATCGTACAGGTCGGCCAGGGGTGCGCCGGGATGGGCCGCGCGGGCGTCAAGTACGGCCTGGGCCAGCGGTTCCAGCTTCGTCAGCTTCGTACCTTCTGGCGGCGGCGGGAAGGTGTTGTAGACGAGGCCGATAGAATAACGGTAGTCGCTCTTGAGCCGCCCGCCGATGTGCCGAAGCCACGCCAGATGCATAGCAGAGGTCAGCAGGCATTCGAGCGCGACGACTACGAGAAGCCGACGCTGACCCCGACAAACCAGTAGCGGCCCAGGGCGTCGTACAGGCCGGGGAAGGTGTTGCCGTTGCCGGCGATGGACGGTCCGGCCGCGTTGCCCGCCAGCGGCGGGGCCTTGTCGAACAGGTTGTTCACGCCGACCCGGATGCTGGTGTAGTCGTTGTAATACCAGATCGCGGCCAGATCGAAGTAGTGCCGCGCCCCGAGATCGACCCGGCTGGAGTTGAGGTCTTTGACGCCGCTGATGTAGCGCCACATGACACTCGGCCGCAGGCCCCACGGCGTCAGCCAGGTGGCGCGCAGATTGTTCCGAATATCCGGGGTCGGCAAGCCGCAGGTCGCCCCCCAGTTGCCGTTGCAGTCAACCTTACGCGCCCCTTCCAGCTCCTGCTGATCCCAGGTGGCGGTGATCGACAGGATATCGCTCAGGCGCAGCCTGCCCCAGCGGCCGATATCAAGCTCATAGCCGACGGTCATGTCGTAGCCCTGCACCTCTTCGATGGCCAGGTTGTCCAGCAGGGATACGATGTGGCCGCTGTTGTCGAGGTCGGAGCCCAGCCACAGGTCACCGCTCCGGCCGCGTCGGACCTTGGCGCACTGCGAGGCGTTGCCGTCCAGACATTCGTTGAGGACGAACTCCGGGGTCAGGGTGCTGATGCCTTTGCTGATCTTGATGGAATAGTAGTCGAAGCTGAAGTCGAGGCTGTCGAGAAAGCCGGGCGTCCACACCAGACCGAAGGAGTAGGTGTCGGATTCCTCGGGCGCCAGGTTCGGGTTGCCGCCCTGCAGAAAGTTGTACTGGGCGGCCGGTGAATGTTCGATGTTGCCGAACTGCGTGGCGGTCACCCCGCTGCGGGCGCATTCCTCAAAGCTGCGGCCCTCGGCCGTCCTGCCGTTGGCGACCGGCCCGGCGCACGGGTCGGCGTTCATCTCGAACAGGTTGAAGCCCTGGGGCAGAAAGCGTTCCCGCACCTGCGGTCCGCGAATCGCCCGCTGGAAACTGGCCCGCAGCCTGAGGTCGGGATGGAGCGCCCAGCCGGCGCGGACGCCAAAGGTATGGGTGTGCTGGCCGTAATCGTAGTCGGAATAGCGATAGCCCCCGTCCAGCCGTAGTTCTTCCGCAAAACGGGCGCCGTCGATCAGCGGGACGCCGGCTTCGAGGAAAAACTCCGTCACGTCGGACCCCCCGCTGACGGGGTGGCTGGCGCCGCCCTGCCCGGCCCCGTCACCGCTGCGATAAGCCTGGTTGGGACTGAACTTGAGGTTGTCGTCGCGGTATTCGCCGCCCAGGACAAGGTCCAGGCCGGTGGCGGCGAGCGGAGACCTGAGACCGTAGCGACCCAGATTGCCGGCGATATAGCCCGACACCACGGTCTGGTCGGTAGCCCCGCGGGCAGACAGGGGCAGGCTCAGGTAGTTGACCATAGCCTGGGTCACCGCACCCTCGCGAAAGATGTTCCAGGGGACGCAGTTCGGATCGGAACCGTCCAGCACCGAGCGGCACACAACCTGCCCCGTCGCCGGGTCTCTGACCGCGTCCAGCGCCCGCCCGATGCGGGTGATCGACAAATCGTTCAGATAGGAGTTCTGCATGCGGACCTCGGCGTACTGGTAGTACAGGTCGTAGCGCCAATTCTCGCTGAGGTCGCCGCGCAACCCGAACACCCCGCGGTAGGAGGTGTGGCGCAGGTCGTTCTGGCGGCTGCCGCCCTCGACGTTCCGACGACCGATAAACACCTGCTGGCTGTCATTCCGCGTCAAGCCGTACGCGCCGCACAGGGCGTCAAACTGTTGCTGAGACAGGAAGGCGTTGCCGCATTGCAGGCTATCGG
>JAGWBB010000066.1 GCA_021296095.1 Desulfurellaceae bacterium
GGACAACCTACACGAATGCCACAGCTACGGCGAGCTTCACGGTGACCGCCAGTGAGAACACGGCGCCGGTCATCACGGTCACCGAGGGGGTGCTCGTCCCGTCGGGCACCATGACCACGGTCGCGGTCACGGTCAGCGACGCGGATGGGGACCCAGTCACGCTGACGGCCAGCTCGTCGAATACGGCCGCCGCCACGGTGAGTGTGAGTGGGCATACTCTCACCATCACGGCGGCGGCGGCAGCGGGGACGGATGTGGCGATAATCACGGTGACGGCGGATGACGGGACAGGCTTGCCCAATGCCACGAGCACGGCGACCCTTACTGTGGTCACCCATTAGCAACACGGCGCCGGTCTATCGTGGCTGGAGATCTGTACGGGGGCAGTACGACCACGGTCGCGGTCACGGTCAGCGACGCGGATGGAGACGAGTCCACGCTGACGGCTAGCTCGTCGAATCCGAGCGTCGCCCCGGTGAGTGCGAGTGGGCAGACCCTCACGGGGGTGGGACTGGGACCGACGACGCTCACGGTGAGGGCGGATGACGGGACCGGCACGGGCACTGCCGCGGCCACGGCGACCTACACGGTGCGAGTCCACTGATTTTTCCTGAGAAGAGCAATCGCCGCTTAGGGGTCAAGACTGAGAGGCGTGGGAAGGCTGGAAGAACCCCCTCTCCCTCCTCCGCAGCTTCTCATTTGCATTCGCGGGACGGAGTGAGGTATTGCCGGCATTGGCAAACCCGACCGTTTACAGAGTAAACAGAAATCCCTCGACCAGCGCGCCCGGTCCCCGAAAGCTGCTGGTCGAACGGGCGTGATAGGTGCTCGGATCAAGCAGAAAATCGCGCTCTGCAGTGAGCCCGAGCAGCTTGTCGCCCAACAGCCGGTACAGCGTCTCGTCAAAGCGCATGACGTTGAGCGGAGCCTGGATCTCGCCGTGTTCGACCCAGAAGGTGGCAAACCGGGTCATGCCGGTTATGCGACACGCGGTCCGGTCGGAATAGTTGAGATACCACAGGTTGTTGATATACACGCCGGTATCTAACTGACGTAGGACCTCGCTGTCCGGGATCGTTCCGGCGGCTAGGTCCAAGGAAGCGGGCATTTCCCAGCTCGACGCACCGTTGGTTGGGACGCCGTACTCTTTGGCCGAACGGGGCGAGACTAAGCACTCACCAAAAGCTCCAGCCTCAATCAGCGTCACCCGATCGGGTTTGAGAAAGCCGGCGGCCTGAAAATTGGCCGCCACGCCGTCGGCGGTGTTTTCCTGGAGCGTGACCTGCGGACTCAGCGTCAGGCTCTCCTCAAGCATCTTGAGCAGGGTCGTTTGCTTGGTACGGTGATCTTTCAGCCCAAACCCGCCCCACGACAGCAGCTCGACAATCTCGACCAGAGCGGTCGGAGCGAGGTAGACCCGATACTCGCCCGGCTCAATCGTCCGCGCCGGCTTTGCCAGGCCGGCCAGCTGCGCCTTGGCGGCGTCCATCTTGTGGCTGAACTCGGCCGGGTCCCACACAAAACCGGCGTAGCGACTCTTGACCGCTTTATCCGCCTGTAAATACAAGCTCCAGTCCAGGTTATAGGTATAGGTCGAAAACCAGTTGCGCTGACCAAACGAGTTGGCAAACCCGCTGTGGATACCGCCCGCAGCATAGACGCCGACCAAGTCGTGACCGTGTCCGGCGTCGAGCACGGCCGAGACAACTGCCCCGCTGTCTTCGGGCAGGTGGTTGTCGCCCAGGTGCTCACTCGACTGCACCTCAGTGGCGTACAGCAAATGCGGGTCCTCGGGCAGGTAGGGCAGCTGCTCGCGCAGCTGTTCAAGCAAAGCGGCCAGCCGGGGGCGGTCGAGGGCCAGGTCGCCGGACAGCGTAAGCTCGCCCGAGGCGTGGCGCAGCCCCTCAATCAGGTCACACGACAGCGTCCGCTGGCTCACGCTTCCGGCTTGGCGTATGGCACTGCGGTTGAGCCGGACAAAGTCCGAGTCCTCAGCCGCAAAGCTACACGTCGAGATTTCGTTGCCGCTGAGCAGCGAGGTCAGGAAGTCGGCCAGGTCGGCAAAGTATTCCTGCATCATGCTGAGGCGCCTCCAAAGACTTCAACCTCGCCGAACAGACACGTCGGCGCGGCGTGGCCGACCCGGATGACCTGATTGGGCTCGCCTTTGCCGCAGTATGGCGTACCCAGGACCTGGAGTTGGTTGCCGACCATTTTGAGATTGCGCCAGAAGGTCGCCGACACCCCCCGGTAATTCGGGTTTTTGACCACGCTGGTCAGCCGACCGTTTTCAATCAAGCGGCCCCACTCGCAGCCAAACTGAAACTTATTGCGCGAGTCATCAATCGACCACGACGTGTTGGTCTGCATGTAGACACCACACTCCACCGCCGCAACCATCTCCTCAAAGCTGGACTCGCCCGGTTCCAGGTTCAGGTTGGCCATGCGATCAATTGGCGGCCGGTTCCAGCTCTGGGCGCGAGAGTTGGCCACGCCGGGCAGTCCGCTGCGGGCCTGCGAGGTGAGCCCGCCCAAACCGCGTTGCAGCACGCCGTGTCGAATCAGGTATGCACGCTGGGCGGGCTGGCCGTCATCGTCAAAGCCGTAGCTGGCAAACTCTTCGACCCGGGTGGGATCGAAGGTGATGTTGAGCAAGTCCGAACCGTACCGATAGCTGCCAAACATGTCCGGGGTGACAAAACTGGTTCCGGCGTAGTTGCGCTCATCGCCCAGAATACGATCCAACTCCAAAGGATGGCCGATGGATTCATGGATCTGTAACATCATCTGATCCGGGGCGAGTAAGACATCCATCCTGTCCTGTGGACAGTTGGGGGCGTCCAGCAGCTGGAGGGCCTCGGCCGCAATCCGGGGGGCGGCAGCCTGAAATCCGGTCTGGTCTAGCACTTCCAGGCCGCCCTGACGGCAGAAGCCTCGGCCCCCAAACGTCCGAATTTGGGTGTCTGAACCGGCGTTGGCGGTGGCGCTCAGCATCGGCACGAGAGAGATCAGACGTTGCTGGGTGCGTCCACCCTCGGCGGTCAGATAGAGCGTCTCGTGCTCTGAGTAGAACAGACTGGCCTCCCAATCGACAATCCGCCCATCGGTCTTGAGTCGCTCGCAGACGCGACGCAAGAGGTCAATCTTCTCACCCAGTGGGACCGAGGCCCATGGCCGAGCAACCGGTGTCGTATAGGCGCCACTCGGACTAGCCAGCTGGAGCCGGGAAAAATCGAGCACACTGTGACCGGCGCTGCGTTTGGCCCAGGCCCGCGCGTGTTCGGCCGCCTGATGCAGCCCTTCCTGGCTGAGGTCGCCCGTCGCGGCATAGCCCAGCCCGCCGCCATCAACGACTGTAAGCATTGCTCCTCGGTCTTCTGAGCTGGTCACAGGTTGGACAATATTCTGGCGGACGGAGACGTGCTGCGAACGCTCCTCGACCAGGCGCAGGGAGCAAAAATCGGCCCGTGGAGCAATGCGCTGGAAGCGCTCTTGAAAAGAAGTATCGTCCATGCTGTGCCTCTCGAAGATCGGGCTTCTGTATGGGACCAGGCTGGCGGTGATCTCCAACGGACCGTAGGTGTTTTTGCGCGTGGCGCGTGGCGCGGGCTAAAACGGAGGGCGCTGGCCGGTGCCGCCCCGGCTAGATTGGCCAGTCCGCCCCGTTCAGGGCCATGTCCCAAAACGTATATTCATACCGCACCGTGAGGCGAAAGAGGTCTTCCATGCGAGCCTGTTCGGCCGCACCACACTCGGCGGCGAGCCGGTCGAGGTCCTGTTCGACCTCGCGCAGCCCAGCCCCGAACGCCTCGCCACTCCAATGATCGATGAAGCGTTGGTAGGGGCTGGTGTGGAGCTGTTGCTGTTTCACCCGGCTCCAGGAATCGTAATACGCCCGCTCTACCCCGTACAGCACGGCAAAGGACTCGGCAAAATTCCGAGTGTGGACGGTGGCCTGCAGAAACATCATGTAGGCGTGACAGACGGGATTCGGTTCGATGTTGTCCAGACTGATATCAAAATCTGTGGCCATGGTCTCGAACATGTCGAGTTCGCCGGACAGGCCAGGAATAAAATTGCCGATCAGGCGCTGGAGTTGGGGTGGAGCCTTGGTAAGCAACCCGCCAATGACCCGAATCTCCTCGCGCACAAACACATAATCTTGTCGCAGCCAGGTCTCGAAACGCCCCGGCGGCAGGCTTCCGTCGGCCGTCTGGCGTAAAAAAGGATGGTCTAGCATGGCCGCCCATTGCGGCTGGACGGTGGCTAACAGGTGAGCACAGAAATCCATAATCGCAGCCTTTCTTGAGGCACGGACGAGCGGCGTTTGCCGCCCGCCGCACTATTGGCCGAGCGGAAACCCGTACAGCTTTCCGACGTTCTCGTAGACCAGTTTGCGACGGATGTCTTCTGGCAGGTGTCCGAGCTGCGTGTGTAAAAAGTCTTGCGAGTCGGGCCATACGCCGTCCGGGTGGGGGAAGTCCGAGCCCCACATGACGTTGTCGACGCCAACCTTCTCAATCTGGTCAATGCCGGTCTGATCCTGCTGGAAGGTCGCGTACATCTGACGGTACCAGTACTCGCTGGGTTTCATTTTGAGATCGAGATCTTTGAACTGATCTTCCCACTCATAATCC
Organism: Desulfurellaceae bacterium; assembly: GCA_021296095.1. Lineage (NCBI taxonomy): Bacteria > Pseudomonadati > Campylobacterota > Desulfurellia > Desulfurellales > Desulfurellaceae > Desulfurellaceae bacterium. The sequence continues at coordinate 4,638 of JAGWBB010000066.1, forward strand.
ATGCGTTCGAGCACGTAGGGGATCCAGCCAATGCCGGCTTCGCCGATCACGACCTTCAGATTCGGATAGCGCTCCAGGGCTCCGCCATAAATGATCGCGCCCATAAAGCCGGCCATCGAGATCTGAAACTCGGTCAAAATCGTTGCCAGCCACATCCGCCGCGAGCGGTGGTCTTGCAGCCACTTCATATTGGCTTTGGGACCGATGGTATGCAGATGGATCGGGATGCCGGTTTCGTGGCCCGCCTGCCACACCGGCTCCCAGTCCAGATGCCACAGCGGCTTCATGCTGTGCTGGACTGCCAGCTCCGCGCCCCTCAGGCCCAGTTTGGCACAGCGCCGGATCTCTTGGGCCGTCTGCTCTTCGGTCGACGTGGGCAGACTCGCCACACACGCAAAACGGCTAGGGTTGGTTTTGGAGAAGTCGGCGGCGAAATCGTTGTAGATGGTCACCACCACATCGCTGACCTCGGGGTCGTTGATGCGGCTGGCCGCACCGAGGACCCCGTACAGAACTTCGCCGACCACGCCGTCGCGCTCCTGGTCCTTGAGCCGCAGCTCGGGCACGGCGGTCCGCATGACGCCCCGGCTCTGGTCTTCGTACAGCCCGGTCTCGGCCATCCGGTCGGCGCGGTAAATCTGGCCCGGCACGTACTGACGGCCGGCCGAGCCCATGCCGCCGACCAGGCCCATGGACGTGCCCTGGTGGGACACCCAGGTTTTGCCCTCGGGTTTGTCTACGACCTTGGGCATTTTGTCTTTCAGGCTGGCCGGGGCGTTGTCGGTGAACAGGCTGGCCGGCAAGCACGGCAGATCGATATGGCCGTCTGCGGAAATAACGGGATGAGTAAACATGGTCTGTGCCTCCCTTTGTTGCGTCCCTCTCTCTTTAGCAGAAAGCACCGCCGGCAGAAAAGCCGCCGCCCTTGTGCTGCCCCAGTCGCTATGAAACAACGAACGCACCATGGACAAACGCGTTTTTTATACGCTCAACATTGCCGTTTTTACCTCCATGCTGGGCATGGGCATTGTGCTTCCCTTTATGCCGATTTACGCCCGGACCTTGGGGGCGACCGGTATCACCATCGGTATCTTTTTTGCCAGCTTTCCCCTGGCCCAGATGGTGTTTATGCCGCTGATCAGCCGGCTCTCGGACCGGCACGGCCGCAAGATGTTCATGGTCCTCGGCCTGCTCGGCAGCAGTCTGCTGTCGCTGTGGTACGTGTATGCCCCGAACATGCTGTATCTGACCCTGGGGCGCTTTCTGCAGGGCGCGGCGGTGGCCCTGACCCTGCCGATTGCCACCGCCTATGTCGGTGACATCGCCCCGCCCGAAAAGCGCGGCACGCTGATGGGCATTTTTAATCTGTCCATGACCAGCAGCATCGGTCTCGGCCCGCTGGTCGGGGGCTGGCTGAGCGATCAGTACGGCATGGAGTTCAGCTTTTATTGGATGTGCCTGCTGAATGCCCTGGCCTGCGGCTTGGTGCTCGTCCTGCTGCCCAGCTCCCACTCGACCGGCAAGGCGGCCGTGCGGCGAGCCTCGTATCGACAGCTGTTGGCCCGCCCGCGGGTCAAGGGGCTGGCCCTGTATCGAGTGGTCAACACCATCCAGATGGGGTTGTGGTTTTCGTTTCTGCCACTGCTGGGTACCGAAATCCTCAACATAAACCATACGATGATCGGCTGGGCGCTGGCCTGTTACATGCTGGTCAGCTCCCTGGTCCAGGTGCCGTTCGGGCGCATGGCCGACCGCTTCAGCAAGCGCCTGTTGATCATCACCAGCGGTCTGATCGGCTCGTTTGTGTTTTCCTTCATGTTTTTTGTCTGGACCTTCTGGCATCTGTTGCTGATTGCCGCCGTGACCGGCGCGATGGGCGCTATGGCCATGCCGGCGCTCAACGCCATGGCCGCAGAAGAGGGCCAGGACGGTAATATGGGCGCGGTCATGGGCATGCTCAACATGGCTATGAGCGTCGGCATGATGCTGGGACCGGTCCTGGGCGGACTCGTGCTTGATGTGTCCGGCTTGCGGCCCCTGTTCATCTTCGGTGCCGTGGCCGGTGTGCTCGGCACCTTCGGCTTTGCCCGGCTGACCACCGCCGCCCCGCTCCCGGCGGTGCCCACGCCGCGCCTGGCGGAAGGACCGACCCAGGCGCGCTAGTCCGGCCCCGAGCTGAGGAAAAGAGGAGACGTGTCAACAGGCTCATGTGCTTGGAGGACACGTTTCCTTTTGGAGGTAAAGTATGGACACCCACGCCGCCCGCCAGTTTGTCGAACACGCCTGGACGGACAGGATTATTCCGGCCCTGACCGACTATTTGCGGATTCCGAACCAGTCGCCGGCCTATGACCCGGACTGGAATCGCAACGGCCATATGGATCGCGCGGTGGAGCTGGTCGTTGGCTGGGTGCGGGCTCAGAACGTGCCTGGCCTCAGCCTCGACGTGGTCCGGCTCGACGGGCGCACCCCGCTGGTGTTCATCGAGGTGCCCGGGCAGACCCAGGAGACCGTGCTGTTGTACGGACACCTGGACAAGCAGCCGCCGATGTACGGCTGGAACGAGGACCTCGGGCCGTGGACGCCGGTCATCAGCGACGGCAAGCTGTACGGCCGGGGGGGCGCCGATGATGGCTATGCCGGCTTTGCCTCCCTGACCGCCCTCCAAGCTCTGCAAGACCAGGGCCTGCCCCACGCCCGGTGCGTCATCATCATCGAAGCCGACGAAGAGAGCGGCAGCGACGACCTGCCCTATTACATCACCGCCCTCAAAGATCGGATCGGCTCGCCGAGCCTGGTCATCTGTCTCGATTCCGGGTGCGGCAACTACGACCAGCTGTGGGTCACCAACTCGCTGCGTGGTCTGGTGACCGGCACGCTGTCGGTCTCGACCCTGACCGAGGGCGTGCATTCCGGGGCGGCCAGCGGGGTTGTGCCCTCCTCCTTCCGCATCCTGCGCCAGGTGCTCAGCCGCCTGGAGGACGAGCGAACGGGAGAAATCCTGCCGTCTGAGCTGTACGCCGACATTCCGGCCGAGCGTCTGGGCCAGGCCAAGGCTGCGGCCGGGGTGTTGGGCTCATCCGTCTCGGCCATGTTTCCGTTTCAGGCCGGGGCTGCGCCGGTGACGGGCGAGCACGACGCCCTGCTGCTCAACCGGACCTGGTGCCCCCAGCTCGAAATCACCGGCGCGGCCGGGCTGCCGTCGCTCGACCAGGCCGGGAATGTCCTGCGGCCGCTGACCGCAGTCCAGCTGTCGCTGCGGCTGCCGCCGACGGTCGATCCGGCTCGGGCCATGGCGTGCGTCAAAGCGCTGTTGGAGAAAGACCCGCCGTACGGCGCCACAGTCCGCTTCGAACCCAGTCTGGGCGCCTCGGGTTGGAACGCCCCGGCGCTCGCCCCGTGGCTGGAGCAGTCCCTCAAGCAGGCTTCCCAGGAGTTCTTTGGCCGTGAGGCGTGCTATATGGGCGAGGGCGGCACGATTCCCTTCATGGGCATGTTGGGCGAGCAGTTTCCGCAGGCCCAGTTCATGATTACCGGCGTACTCGGACCCCACTCCAACGCCCACGGTCCGAACGAGTTTCTCGAACTCTCGACCGGCGTAAAGCTGACCTGCTGTGTGGCCCGGGTCCTGGCCGATCACTATGCGACACATTGCGGCTGAAACGGCGCGTTGGTGAGAGCCGAGAGAACTCCCGACAGCGACCGGCGCGCGTTGCCTTGGTCCTGGATTTCGGTTAGGGGTAAGCCATCACGCAGGAAAGAGGAAACGTGTGTCCACGCGCCTGAAGTTGACACGTTTCCTGTTTAAGGAGTTGTCATGGAAAGTCGTGCGCCGTCGCTTGTACCGGAACAGTTTGGCCCGCTGCAGGGTGTCCGGATTCTGTCAACCGGCAGTCTGATTGCCCAGCCGTATGCCGCATCCCTGGCGGCCGAGATGGGCGCCGAGGTGATCCAGATCGAACGCCCGGGCGAGGGAGACGCGGCCTGGCGACACCTGGGCATGCAGCTGCCGACCACGGATGGCAGCGGCCAGGTGGCCACCACCTGGGTCCAGGAGCGACGCAACGAGCTGTATACGACCCTGGATTTCAGTGCCCCCGAGGGCAAACAGATCTTCCTCAAGCTCATCGAGGCGTGTGATATCTGGATGGAGAGTTCCAAGCCGGGCTCGTATACCAAGTGGGGACTGACCGATGAAGTGGTGTTGCAGACCAACCCCAAGATCGTGATCGCCCATGTGTCGGGCTACGGCCAGACCGGTCATGAGGATTATCTGGGCCGGGCCTCGTACGACATGATCGGTCAAGCCTTTGGCGGGCTGATGTACCAGACCGGGTTTCCCGACCCCGAGCCGCCGGTCCGGGCCAACCCGTGGACCGCCGACTATATTACCGCCCTGTTCTGTTTGTGGGCGTCGCTGTCGGGCTATATCTACGCCCAGCGGACGGGCAAGGGCCAGGTCATTGATGTCTCACAGTTCGAGTCCATTCATCGCCTGCTGTCGGGCACCATGGTCGAGTATTTTGCCAACGGCTTTGTGCGTGGCCGGTCGGGCAATAAGGCGACCGCGTTTCAGCCCTACGACGCGTTTCAGGCCAGCGACGGCTGGGTGGTGATCGGCGCGGTTGGCCTGGCCGTCTTCTCGCGGGTGTGCCAGGCCATCGGCCTCGACCCGCAGGACGAGAAATGGCACAACGCCAGCTCGGACGTGAATTCAATTGAGGGCATCGAGTTCGACGCTCTGCTGCGCGGTTGGGTGGCCGAGCGAACGGTGACCGAGGTGGTCGAGTCGCTGAACGCCGCCCAGGTCGCCTGCTGTCCGATCATGAACAGCAAGGATATGGCCGAAGATCCCCACTACCAGGCCCGCAAGCTGCACGTCGAATGGGAAGACGGACAGGTCGGCCCGGTCAAGGGCACCGGAGTGACCCCGCTCTTTTCAGAGACGCCGGGCAAGATCTGGCGCGGTTCGGTGCCGGTCGGGCATGACAACGAAGCCGTTTACACCAAGCTGGCCGGGCTGAGTGCCGAAGAGGTCGCCCAGCTCAAAGACAAAGGGGTGATCTGAGGAGCGTCGAAGGCTCGGCATGCCACTGCTCGAAATCCACCAGCTGCGCAAGCGGTACGGCTCGGTCGAGGCGCTGAGAGGCATTACGTTCACGCTTGAACGTGGCGAGTTTTTCGGACTCCTCGGGCCCAACGGGGCGGGCAAATCGACCACGATCAATATTCTGTTGGGCCTGATTCTGGCCGACGGCGGCTCCATTCGGGTGTTTGACACCGATTTCGCCGCCCAGCCGGTCGCTATTCGGCGCCGGATGAACGTTGCCGCAGCCCTGACCAGCATGAACGGAGTGCTGACGGTTCGTGAGAATCTGGGCGTGTACGGCCGTATCTACGGCGTCAAGAAGATCAAATCCAAAATCGACGAACTCCTGGAGCGGTTTGAGATTCGCGACTTGGCCGATACCAAGCTCCAGTATCTGAGTTCCGGTCAGCACACCCGCGTCACCCTGTGCAAAGGCTTTCTGAACGATCCCGAACTGCTGCTGCTCGACGAGTGTACGGTCGGGCTTGACCCGGATATTGCCGAAAAAACCCGCCGGGCGCTCGAACAGGTCCAGCGCGACAAAAAGACGACCGTGCTGTTTACCTCTCACAACATGAGCGAGGTGGAGGAATTGTGCGGACGGATCGCCTTTTTGAGTAAGGGCGAAATCCTGCGGATTGATACCGCCGAGCGCATCACGCGCCTGATCCCCCAGCAGATTCTCGAGATCCGATTTCAGCCCGGAGCCGATCTGAGTCACCTGGTGTTCGCCGACGGTCTGCCCCAAGCCGAACCGGGTGCGGCGGACAGCCTGCGCTTCAGGCTCGACGACCCCGAGCAACAGCTCGATCCTCTGCTGCGCCGGCTGGCCCAATCCGAAGCGCGGATTGTCGACCTTCAGCTCAAGCGCCCGACCCTGGAAGACGTGTTCATCAAGGTCGCGCGGGGGGAACTCTGAGCCCATGCGCCACCGCTTGCGCCACGATCTGTCCTTCTCCTCGGCCACGGTGTGGGGCCTGGTGTATAAGTTCTACTGCATCTGTTATCGGAGCCTGGACCGGGTTTTCGATATCGTCTACTGGCCGGTGATTTCGCTGCTGCTGTGGGGCTTCACCAGCACCTTTGTGGCCGAGACCTCGAGCCTGCCGGGAGTGATGGAGTTTTTCCTGGGCGGCGCGGTGTTGTGGAGTCTGTTCTGGCGCGCCCAGACCGATATCGGCACCTTCATTCTGGAAGACTTCTGGAGCCGCAACGTCTACAACCTGTTTGCCTCGCCGGTCACTCCGCTGGAGCTGTTCTGCGCGATTGGCCTGGTCGGGCTCGTCCGCTGTGTCATCAGCTTCGTGTTCCTGGGCGTGTTGACCTGGGCCTTGTACGCCTACAATATTCTGCACCTGGGCGGGCTGCCGATTGTCGTGTTCACGAGCGTGCTGCTGCTGTTCGGCTGGGTCATCGGTATCCTGATCTCGGCCCTGATCTTTCGCTATGGACTGCGCATTCAGGTCCTGGCCTGGTCGGTCGGCTTCATCATTCAGCCCTTCAGCTGTGTTTTCTATCCCCTGGACAGCATGCCGGGCTGGGTGCAGACGATTGCGGTGGTGTTTCCGACCACACACGTCTTTGAGGGACTGCGCCACGCTATTGCGACCGGCGAACTGGCGACCGGCTCCCTGCTGACGGCCCTGGGGCTGGCCTTCGTCCTGCTGGTCCTGGCTCTGGGCTATTTTCAGCACGCCCTGCACCAGGCCAAAAAGCGCGGCCTGCTGACCCGCTTTGAGATGGCCTGACCGGTCGCTCTGACAGGATTTTGCAGGCACAATGGGGCAGCTCTAACACACAGGCCGGGAGGACACGTCATGCGTTTTGGTTTTCATCCCCTGAATCTGGGTCCCTTAGCCACTCTGGAGAGCATTGACCGGATTGTGACTGCGGCCGAGCAGCACGAGCTTGACTCAATCTGGACCGGCGATCACGTCATCAACGCCACCAGTATTGCCTCAGCCTACCCGTACAGCCCGACCGGTAAGTTTGCCCTCGGGGCAACCCAGCCGGTGCTCGAACCGCTGACCTTCATGGGCTTTCTGGCTGCCCGCACGACCAGGATCCAGCTGGGGGTGAGTGTCCTGATCGTGCCCTACCGCAACCCGGTCGTGGCGGCCAAAGCCATCTCCAGCCTGGACTATTTGTCGGGCGGGCGGACGATCATCGGGGTCGGCAGCGGCTGGATGAAGGAAGAGTTTGACGCGCTGGGCATGCCGTTTGAGCAGCGGGGGAAACAGACCGATGAGTTCATCCGTTTGTTCAAGGAGATGTGGAGCCAGCCCGAGCCGGAGTTCAGGGGTGAGTACTATCAGTTTTCCGGGATTACCTCCTACCCGCGTCCCGTCCAGCAGCCCCATCCGCCGGTGTGGGTCGGCGGCAACAGCAAGCGGGCCATGCGCCGAGCCCTGGAACTCGGCAACGGCTGGCAGCCGGGCTGGTCGCGGCCGGATCAGCTGCGACGGGAGCTGGAAGATTTCGAGCGGGTGGCCGAACGGGTGGGCCGCGACCCCAAGAGCGTTGAGCTGTCCCTCATCCGTCCCCTCCAGATTGTTGACGAGGCCACGCAGCCGCACCGCCCGCTGATCGGTACGCCCGAGCAGATTGCCGAGGACATCCGGGAGTATCAGCGGCTGGGGGTGAGCCACCTGGTGTTCAACTTTCGGACCAGCCACATGTCCGAAGCGGTCGAGACGGTTGAGCGCTTCGCTACCGAAGTGCGGCCGTTGGTGGCATAGCCGTCCTTCGACTCATCGAACACATAGAGGAGGAATAGCCATGACGTTCTTAGAGTGGATGCCTTTGGTCATAGGCAGCGCGTTTTTTGCCATCGTCGGTATCCTCGCCTGGAAGCTCACGCACTAAACATGCTTCGTCGGGTGAACCTAGAAACGTCTCTGCTGTTCTTTCCTCTTCAGTACTTCTCCTTTGCCCGTCAGCCTGTCTGATACATGCCCGGCTGACAGAGAGGTTCTGACCCTTCCTCGCCGTTCCAGAACTTGGTATGTCCCCTCGGCATGGAGTCGTCCTCACAGTCCCCTCGGATTGTCGTTGTCGGTGCGGGCATTATCGGTGCTTCCATCGCCTTTCACCTGTCCCGGCGGCCGGTCCGACTCACCGTGCTTGATCGGGCCGAGCCGGGGTCGGGGGCGTCGAGCCACTCGTTTGCCTGGATCAACGCCTCGGCGGGCAAGGAACCCGCCTCGTATCACGACCTGAATCGCCGCTCGGTCGATATGTGGGACCGCTTTGCCCGGAGCCTGGCCGCCGATGTCGGGCTGCGCTGGGGGGGCGAGTTGCGCTGGGCCACGACCCCGGCCGAGGCCGAGGAGCTGCGCGCGGCCGTGGCGGTCTTGCAGCGGCGTGGACACCACAGCCGGCTGCTGAGCGAGGCCGAGTGTCAGGCCCTGGAACCGGGACTGCGGCTCGACCGCTTCGTGCTCGGCGCCCTGAGCCCCAACGACGCTCAGGTCGATCCGGCCAGGGCCATTCGGGCCTGCCTGGGGCAGGTGCGAGCCCGAGGCGGAACGGTCGAGGCGCACACCGAGGTGAAGGGCTTCAGGTTGGATGGCTCGCCACCCCGGGTGACTGCGGTACAGACGGACAAAGGCGAGCTGCCGTGTGACCTGGTGGTTCTGGCGGCGGGTGTGGAAGCCACGCGGCTGGCAGGTCTGCTGGGGATGCATCTCCCGCAGCAGCGCAGTCCCGGGGTGGTGGTCCGAACCGATCCGCAGCCGCCGGTGTTGAAGCGGCTGGCCGTGCTGAACGCGCCGGCGCCGGATACTGAACAGCCGGGCATCCATATCTGTCAGCGCTCGGACGGGACGGTCATCATTGGCGAGGGCAGCCAGGAACGCCTGGCCAGCAATGATTCGCAGACGCACGCCGATGCGCTGCTGGCCCGCGCGGTCGGCTATCTGCCGGCCCTGGCCGCAGCCCGCGCCCTGCCCCTGCCGGTCGGCTATCGTCCGATGCCGCTGGACGGCTATCCGGTCTTGGGCTTGAGCAAGGCCGTTCCCAACGTCTATCTGGCCGTGACCCACAGCGGGGTGACGCTGGCCCCGCTGGTCGGGGAATACACGGCGATTGAGATACTGGACGGGGTGAGCGTCGACCTGCTCGCCCCGTATCGGGTGGAGAGATTCGGACGCTAGGGGCGACGCAGACGTCGCTCCCGCTCAGAACCGGACCCGCACACCGCCGAACGCACCGAACGGCGCGCCGGGACCCAGAAACCGTTCGAGTCCTGTCTCGTCGAGGGCGTTCTCAAACAGCGCGCCGTAGCTTTCGTACTCTTCGTTGAACAGGTTCTCGAAGCGGACGAAGATATCGAAGCGTCCGGTCTTGTAGGCCAGCTGGGCGTTGCCGACAAAATACGGATCGAGCTTTTTGTGGGCGTTGGATTCGTCGCCGCGCAGGTACTGGCCGTCAACATAGGTGCCGTCAAGGCTGAGCCACAGCTTGAACGGCAGTGCAATCTCCACCCCGCCGTTCACCCGATGGGCGGGCACCAGAGGGAGCCGGTCGCCGGCTTTGACCTGAGCCAGGCGTTCCTCGTTGGCAAAGGTGAACAGCTGCACCTCGTCCTCAAACGTCGCGTCGGTCAGGGTGTAGTTGGCGAACCAGTTGCCCCAGCTCCAGCGGCCACGCAGCAGGAACTCGAGCCCCTGGCGGCGGGTCGCATCGACATTCTGGAAGAAGCCCAGCACCCGGCTCTGGGGTTCGTTGCGGAACAAAATGTCATCTTTGAGGTCGGTGCGATAAAAAGCCAGGCTGGCCTGGAGCAGCGGCAGGGGTGACCAGCGCACACCGGTCTCCCAGGTTTTGCCCTTGACCGCCTTGAGCGGCGGATCGTCGACGATCGCCGTCGGCACCGGGCAGGGCGCTTCGGGGTTGGCGCATGTCAGCTCAATCGCGGTCGGGGCGCGGTAGCTCTCGCTGTAGCTGGCGTACAGGTTCAGAGCGTCGGTCAGCTGATAGCTGGCTCCGGCGGCGGGATTGAAGCGGTTAAAGGTATGCGCGCCGCTGGCATCGGTCCCGTTGTCATCATCGCCGCCGGCCAAACGGTCTTTGATCTTCAAATGCGTGACATCGTAGCGGCCGGACACGGTCACCGCCAGTTTTTCAATCGGTTCGAGGGTGAAGGTGACAAACGGTCCGCCGGCGTGGGTGTCGCTCTTAACGTTGGTTTCGATCTCCAGCCCTTCTTCCTCGTCTCCGTGCTCGGCCAACTCGTCGTTGTTATCTTCCGCGTCGTGGGCGTCGAGATCATCGTCGTCAAAATTGTCGTCGTCCTCGCCTTCCAGCTCGGCAATCAGGTGGTCCAGGGTCGAGCCGGCATAGTCGGCACCGGCGGTGACGCTCAGCGGCATGGGCGGCGCCTCCCCAGCCTTTCTGGTTGGTCCGGGCGTCCACGTCCTCTTCCACATCCCGGTTGAACTGATCGACGTCGAGCAGACGCCCGAACAGATTGGTGGACAAGGTGAGCTGAGAGCTGAGGGCGCGGCGATAGTTGCCGTTCACAAACCACAGCACGGGCTGAAAGCGGTCGGGATGGGTAAAGACGGCCGAGCGGTCGCGTTTCAGCCGACTCTCGGGCAGCGGACCGTTGCCGGTCAAGCGGTTATTGACCCAGGTCAGCGACAGATTGGCGTCCTGGACATCGTCCAGATAGCCGAGCTTGCCGAACACATTGCCGACATGACTGTCGGAGAAATCGCGAACCGGACACGAAATAGTCGAACTTGCCGTGATGGCCACCGCTTTGCAGCAGGGTCCGCAGCCGCCCAAAACTGCCACCCCAGATTTCGGCGCTGGTGCCCGGATGGCTGAAACCCCGCTTGGTCTGCATGACCAGCGCTCCGCCCAGGGTGTTGCGGCCATACACCGGGTTTGAGCCGGGCAGCAGCTCGATCCGGTCAATGGCATCGGTCGGAATCAGATCCCAGTTGACCTGATCGGCCAGGGGTTCGTTGGCCCGAACGCCGTCAACAAACACGCTCAGCCCCGGCGGGGTGCCGATCAGAAACGAGCTGGTAAAGCCCCGGTAGCTGAAGTCGGGCTGAAACGGGTTGTTCTGGACCTGGGTGAGGTTCACGCCGGCAAACTCGCGGGCCAGGAAGTCGGTCATGTTGAGGGCGCCGCGGTTGGCGATACGTTCTCCGGTCGTGACCTGGACATTGGCCGGAATCTGTTCGCGGGGAA
>JAGWBB010000067.1:0-22967 GCA_021296095.1 Desulfurellaceae bacterium
TACTGCGTGCCGTCAGAGCCGCTCCGGCGTCGACCAGGGCCGTCACCACTTCCGGCTCATTGTACCACGCCGCCAGATGCAGAGGCGTCGCCTCCTCCACATCACGCGCCGCCACGTCCGCCCCGGCTTTCAGCAACGTCCCCACCACCATCGCATTCGTGTTGTACTTCGCCGCCAGATGCAGAGGCGTCGCCTCTTCCGCATCACGCGCCGTCACGTCTACCCCAGCTTTCAGCAGCGTCGCCACTGTCGCCGGTGTAGCAGATTCCCAAAACTCCTTATCCCACCAAGTTCTCATCTGCCCTTCCTTGCAGCCCCCCCGCCACTTCCCCATTAGTGGCGTTTCACCAATCTGACCTCTGATAGGCATGTCTTCAGGCCAGACATTATTTGGTGACGTTTTTCTAACCTACAGGATGTATGTCTGTATGCTAAGTAGGCAAATTGACCCGCAACCATCAGGAAAGGGCTGGGATGATTGTTATTTCCTGTTCATCGGGCCAGCGGTAAGCGATGGGAGTGTCTGTGGATTTTCCCTGTCGAGCACGGGAACGTCTCCAGGCGGAACCGCTGTTCCGCCCGGTATGCCGGCCGACAGCAAAAATCACAGGCAGACAAGAGACTTGGATCGAAACGTCCTACATATTCTCCAGACTCAGCTCCGTATCCAGCTCGGAGTCAAGCTGCACGCCCAGGGTGTTGAGGGCCATGGAGACCAGATTGTACTGACCGATGGCAAACACGATATCCATCAGCTGCTGGGTGTTGTAATACGCGCCCAAGCCCTGCCAGGTCGCATCGCTGACAAAGGCGTCGGCGTGCAACTCGTCGGTAGCCTTCAGCAACAGCCGGTCCTGCTCGCTCCACTCTGGCGCGTCCGGGCCCTGGGCGATGCGGCGTACCTCGTCTTTGCTCATCCCGGCGTCAAGGCCGATTTTGACGTGCTGGGTCCACTCGTAGTTGGCCTGACACAGATAGCCGATGCGCAAGATCACCAGCTCGCGCTCACGGGCCGGGACGGTCGATTTGAACAGCACGTGATTGGCAAACACCAGCCAGCGGCGGAACAGGTCCGGATGATGGGCCATGGTCTTGAAGATGTTAAACACCGTGCCCGCTCCGACCATAGGCTGAAAAATCTTTTGGACTTGTTCGTCCCAGTTCTCTTTTTCCAGCGGCGGGACACGGGGGGTGCTGAGTCGGGTGCTCATGGGGTCCTCCTTAGATGCGCGGCGTGCCTTCCGGTTCAAGAATAACCGGATTCTCAAGCTGGCCGATTTTGTCGATGGCAATCCTGACCGTATCGCCCGGTTTCAGCATCTGGGGCGGCTTCATGGCAAAACCGACCCCGCTCGGCGTACCGGTCGAAATCACGTCGCCCGGCTCCAGAGTAAAGGCCGTCGAGAGATGTTCGACCAGCTCAAAGCAGTCGAACAACAGCTCGCGCGTATTGGAGTCTTGACGCAGCTCACCGTTGACCCAGGTCTTGATGGCCAGGCCGTGCGGGTCGCCGATCTCGTCGGCGGTGACAATACACGGTCCGAGCGGACAGTGGGTGTCCCACGACTTGCCCATCGTAAATGTCGGCACCCGCAGCTGCCAGTCGCGGACGCTGACATCGTTGGCAATCGTATAGCCGGCAATCACCTCGGCTGCCCGGCTCTTGGGAACGTGGCGGCAAAAGCGACCGATGACGACCGCCAGCTCACACTCATAGTCAACCTGATCCGAGGCGCGCGGAATATGGATCGGATCGGTCGGGCCGGTGACCGAGGTCGATTGTTTGTTGAAGATCATCGGCACCTCGGGCGTTTTCATGCCAGCCTCGGCGATGTGATCCTTGTAGTTCAGGCCGACGGCCAGAATCTTGGGCGGCCGCAGAATCGGCGTTTCGATTTTCACCTCGCCCAGGGCAATGCGGCCGGCGCCATTGTTTATGGCCTGTCGGGCCGCATCCAGGGCCGGACTGCCGGCCTCAAGAAAGGCGCACATTTCGCGCGGCAGGTCGGGTGCGGCTGCGGACAGGTCTGCCACCGCCCCATTGTCCAAGACGCCGACACGGGTCGATCCAGCGTGGGTGAACGTCACGAGCTTCATACTCTCTCCTCCTTTTAAGCGCAGTGCGCTTGCCCCAGGGTCTTATCAGATCGCTCACAGTGCGGCGAGAGAAGCCTGCTCCTTGAGCCGGGGGTAGACTTCGCGGGCAAACAGCTGCATGCCTCTGACGGTTTCCTGGTCGAGTACGAGGATCGGAATGTCCGCCAGTCTGAGGTTCTGCTGGTACTCGATGTTCTGATCGACTGCCAGGAAGACATCGAATACAGGCCCGGCCAAGGCCAGAAGCTCACCATTGCTTTTGCCACTCCAGCCCATCTCTTGAACAGTCCGCGCCTCATGGCCGCGCAAGAATCGCCGTAACTGTCTGGGCACTGACTCGTCAAGCAAGACTCTCATCAACCTTGCTCACCAAGGCTTCTTTGGCCAACTCAAGTACAAGTACCGCCTGTTCACGGCTCACCGTCGGAAAATCGTCCAGAAACACCTCAAGTGCATCGCCTGCTTCCAGATGATCGAACAGCGTCTTGACCGGCACGCGAGTCCCTTCGAAGACCGGCGTACCACCGAGAATATCCCGGGAGCTATGAATGACCTTGGTCATCGGTCACCTCTCTCATATCCTCTCTCATATCATTGCTGTCACAGCGCGGCGAGAGAAGCCTGCTCCTTGAGCCGGGGGTAGACTTCGCGGGCAAACAGCTGCATGCCTCTGACGGTTTCCTGGTCTGGCCCATCAGCAGGATGTGACCGAAACCGCCGACATAGTCGGAGAACTTCATGATCTGTTGATACACGCTGTCGGGGTTGCCGGCAAAAACCAGCCCGTTTTCCATGAAGCTCTCCAGGCTCGGATTCTGGAACATTTTGAAGATACCGCTCGCCCCGCGCAGCGCTCCCAGGCTGGCTTCGGTGGTGTGATAGCCGGGCGGGCTGATGAACTGAGGCGGCACCTTGTTGGACTCCACATACCACATGAGTTTGCGCGCCCCGGCCAAGCCCGCCTCGTCAGTCTCGCCGGTATGCACCAGGGCCGCATAGGCCAGACGGTCGAGGCCGGGCGGGGCCAGGCCCAGCTCGGCCCGGCGCTCACGGTAGGCGTCAAAAATCGCCTTGGTGCCCTGAAAGCCGGTTAAAAAGCAGGCCGCCACATGACCGTGCTCACTCGCCTTTTTGGCCGTCGCAGGGCTGATGGAGGTGATCCAGACCGGCGGATGGGGCTGTTGGTAGGGGCGCGGCCAGATGTTGACCTGACGGTGGTGGAAAAACTTGCCCTCCCAGTTGAACGGCCCGTCATGGCTGGTCCAGGCTTTGAGGATCAGGTCGTGAGCCTCCCAGAAGCGCTCGTGCATCCGGGTCGGCGGATGGTTGCCGGCCGAGATCTCGTACGGCACGCCACGCACAAAGCCGACTTCGAGACGCCCCCGCGAGTAGACATCGACCATGGCCATTTCCTCGGCCACCCGAACCGGCTCGCGCCGGTTGGCAATCGGGTTGCCCAGGATCAGCAGCCGGGCGCGTTTGGTTTCGCGGGCCAGAATGCCCATGATGATCGGTGCCGCGGGATTCAGGTTGGTGGCGGTCTGGTGATGCTCGTTGACCATCACCTCCAGCCCCAACTCATCGGCAATGACCCACTCGTCGATAAAGCGATGATACAGGTCGGCCCCGAGTTCGGGGTCGTAGTAGCGGTTGGGAAGAGTGACCCGGATAGAGCTGTAGTCTTTGGCATCGGGCAACAAGTGGTAGGCGTTCTCGCTGAAGTGCCAGGCCTGCATGCGTGTCTCTCCCTTCCTCACCTCGCCCGGTGCCGTTCAGCCGAGAAAACGGCGGATGTGTTCAACCAGGGCGGCCGGCTGTTCGAGGTGGGGCCAGTGGCCGGCCCGCTCGATGATTTCCAGGCGCGCCCCGGGAATCGCCTCGCGATAGGCCGCGCCGTAGTAATCGGGCAGCAAAAAGCGGTCGCTCGCCCCCCACACCAGCAGGCTGGGAATGCGAATCCGGTGTAAGCGCTGACGGAGCTTGGGATTGTGGAAATACGGCTCCCAGACGTACAGCGCCGTCGCCTCCCGGTTACGGATCATGACCCGTAGCTCATCGTCGGACAGCGTGCTGTAGTCGATCGCTGCCCGGTCCGGATCGTGGTACTGCAAGCGCGCCACCTCATCCGGCGGCAGGGCAAAAATATCCGGGATATCGCGCGTCTCGCGGCCGCCGATCTTGATGCCGGTCGGCGCAACCAGGGCAAGCTGAGCTACCCGCTCGGTGCTTTTAACGGCCAGCTCGGCAGCAACCCAGCCCCCCAGCGAGCAACCAACAATGGTCACTCCGCGCAGGTCAAGCGCTTCAAGCAGGTCGAGGTACAGATAGCTCAGATCATCGACCGTATCGATGGCGTCCACGTCTGCGGCATGGCCGAAGCCCGGATGACAGGGCGCAATCACCCGACCCTGCTCGGCCAGCAGGGACACAAAGCGGCCCTCGGGTTCAAAACCCGACTCAGCGTGCAGGACAAGAATGGGACGGCCCTGGCCCCGCTCCAGGAGGGTCAACGGTACGCCGTGGATAATCCGTTGGGTCATGCCGGCTGTTTCAGCCTGTGTCATAGCCTTTCTTAGCTAGCACGCCTGTCCTGGACGGTCAGCCCCTCGACTTCGCTCAGCCCAGGGTCGCCAGGGTCGCCCTCGCCTCTTGGGCGTCCGGTGTATCAAGCCCTTCGCTGAACCAGCCGTACACCGACTCCAGAATGTGTTGTGCCTGCTGGGTCTTGCCCTGCCGCTGCCACAGGCGACTCAGGCTGAGGGCAGCCCGCAACTCCCAGGACTTTGCGCTCTGACGGCGGGCAATTTTGATAGCCAGCAGCAGACAATCCTCGGCCTCCGAAGAGGGCACCCGGGGGCTGGATGGCCCGCGCTTGCGGGCGAGCAGCAGTTCGCCCCGCAGCCGGTACAGCTCGGGTTCACAGAAGCGTTCGTCCGTCGTGCGAATAATGCCCAGCGCCTCGACCAGCACATCCAGGCCCTGCTCGGTCTGACCGGCCAAGCCGTAGGCGTCCGCCAGCAGACCGAGCAGATAGGGTCTACCCCAGCCGTTCCCACTGTCCTGGGCACGGGTCAAACCCTGACGGATTTGCTCTATGCCCTGTTCCGTCTGTCCCTGCCTGGCCAGCGCCCAGCCCTGGAGTACGCTGGCCACGGCAGATGGGAAAGACAGGCCGTGTTCGGTAGCGAGACTCAGCCCCCGGGCCGCCGGGTCGTGGACCAGCTGCCACTCACCGCGCTGCTGATGGAGCCAGGCAGAGCACAGGACCGCCCAGGTCAGCTCGAGCGGCGAGGCCGCCTCTTGGGCCATACTCCGGGCCTGTTCGTCCAGGCTCAGCGCCTGTTCGGGGTAGCCCAGATACCACACGGTCCAGGCCGCCAAAGAACAGGCCGTTGTCTTCGGGTTGGCGCCGTACCGAAGCGCCAGGCTGCGATGTTTGTTGGCCTGATACAGGGCAATCGACTGCTCAAAATGCTCCAGCGCGACCGCGTACTCGCCCAGCCACAGGCAGACCGCTCCAAGGCCGGCGTGGGCGCTTAGACGCAGCGCGCGTTCTCCGACCTGTTCGGCCAGGCTGAGCTGTCGTTGGGCCAGCTCGCGGGCGATCTGGTACTCGGCCCGTTGGGCGTAAAACTGCCGCACGGCAAACAACAGAGGAGACAGCGAACGGTCGTTCGCCAGCTGTGAGGACAGTTCGCGTGCCCGCCCATAGGCCCGCTCAACTTCGGGCACGGCCAAGTGCTGAGCGGCTGTCAACACCCTGCCCAGCCAGGCTTGCAGCACAAACTCGGACTGGTCGCGGGCTGTCGCATCGGGCAGCTTGGGCAGTGCGGCCAGGCCGTGGCGCAGGTGCTCGGCCGCCTCACAGTAGGCTGCCCGGCCATACGCCTGTTGCCCGGCCTGGAGCCAAGCGGCGACGGCCGACTCGCCAGCCTCGGCCTCGGCATAGTGCTGGGCCACGCACTCCGGCTGGGCCTGGGCAAGCGCTGAGCCGCGCTGAGCCAGGAAGCCGGCGTAGTGGTGGTGATATTTTTGGCGCAATGAGGAGGGCGTCTCCGCGTAGGCGACTTGGTGGATTCGCTCGTGGGCAAAGCGATAGGCGGCCCGGGGAAGCGCTCCGTGCTGGACAAGCAGGCCGGACCGGACCAGCCGGGCGCACTGCTCCTGGAGGAGCGTTTCATCCGTGGTCAGTAGGGTCCGCAGGGTGTCATACGAAAAGGCGGGTCCCAGCACGGCCCCCAGTTGGACGACCTCCTGGGCCTGGGGCAGTCGCTCCAACCGGGCTGCCAGGGCTTGGTCCAGCGTCGTCGGCAGCGTCAACTCGGCGAGCGGAGCCCGACGGCCGGAGTGGCCGTTGCCCGAGTCCGAGTCAAGGACGAGTCTGGTCAGCGCCTCGGCAAACAGCGGAACGCCCGCGCTCGTCGTGCTGATAGCCTGCACCAGCTCGTCAGACAGGGCCGCTCCGTTCGCCAGACGCCTGACCAGGGCTTCGGTATCGGGACCTTCCAAGGGATCGAGTGACAGCGGGGTCAGATACGAACGGTCCGACCAGGGAGCGGCAAACTCCGGTCGAAAGGTGCACACATTGAGCATCCGCGCCTGGGGCGTCTGCTCAATCAGCAGGCCGATCAGCTCCAGGGTAGACGGGTCGGCCCAGTGCAGATCTTCCCAGCATATCAGGACGGGCGCATCTTGGGCCTCGTGAAGCAGCCAGGCGCTCAGCCCGGCGTACAGCGCCTGACGTTCCAGGTGGGGAGAGACCAGCCGGGAGCCGGGGGTGTCGAGCGAGACGGCCAGCAGGCCGGCAAAGGCCGCCAGCATCTCATCTACCGTCAAATCGTGCGCCCGCAGGAAGGTCTCCAGCCGCTCGCGCCGATTTTCAGCCACCCACCACTCCAGGCGATACCGCAGATGTTCGACAACCGGCCACAGCGCAGACAGCTGGCGGTCGGACCGGCAACGGAAGCTGAGATACCGCGCTCCGTCCTGCTGTGCGGCATACGACAGCCAGCGCACCAGCTGGGATTTGCCGATCCCGGCCTCGCCACTCACCAGCACGACTTGACCGAAGCCCTCTTTGCTCTGCTCCCGGCGTAGCTCGCACAGTCCGACTTCCACATCGCGGCCAAGCAGGACGGGCGGAGACTGGGGCTGTTCCGCCCCAGCTGTCGTGTCTGTCATGGCGTCTTGGGACGGGTCGGACGCCTGCGCTTCGGTCGAGTCGGACTCAGCCGCCGCAGGGCTGGCTGGAGTTTCTTCCGCCACCGGGCTATCAGCGTCATCCGGCGCCGGGACGGGCGGGGACGGCGGCGGGCCATCCGAGCGGGAGTGGGCGGCAGAGATCTCTGAGGCGGGGGGAGGCGGATCAACCTCAGGCCGGTCCTGCCCGATCCACACCAGGCCCTCCCCGCCTTCGTCTGCGGCCAGGCGTTTGAAGACAAGCTCGGCGCGCACGTCTTCCAGTAACGCATCGTCGCAGCCCAGACCACGTTTCAGCGCACGATAGCTGATCCGCCCCTCCTGCTGGAGACGAGCGATCACGACCGGAAGCACCTGCCACAGATCGGAGGCGTCAAACCCACACCGGGCGCAGCGCATGCTGGTGTATCCCTCCCTTCAGCCGGCAAAGAACGAGTCATGTACAGGGTTCGGGCTCGGGGATCAAGCGGCCACCCCTGCCCTCGCCCCCCGGTGGCAGACATGCTAGCCTGCAAAGCACAAAAACACAGAAGAAAGTGCCAGCCATGAGCCCAGACCAGCTACTGACACTGTGGTTTGCCGACACCGTCGCTGACGCCCAGGCGGCAGATAAGCGCTACGCTTTTTGGTTTGAGGCCAGCCCGGACACGGACGCCCTGATCCGGGACCAATGCGCCGGGCTGTACGCCCAAGCTCGTGACGGAGGGCTACACGCGTGGCAGGCCACAGCCCGCTCCTGCCTGGCGCTTATCATTACCCTGGATCAGCTGCCGCGCAACCTGTTTCGGGGCACGCCGGCGGCGTTTGGCACTGACCCGCAGGCCCAGCGGATGTGTCAACACGGCCTGGACAACACGTATCTCACCCAGCTTGCTCCGGCTGAGCAAGCTTTTTTTCTCATGCCCTTGCAGCACGCCGAGAATCTCGCCCTCCAGCACGAGTCGGTCCGACGCTGTGAGACCCTGCTGGCCCAGGCTCCGCCCGACTGGCAGGCGTTTCTCACATCCTGGCTCGGCTTCGCCCAGAAACAGCCGCTTTCCACACCGCAATGTCATTCTCGGGCGTCAGTCCACCCCGGACGAACAGGCGTTTCTGGATTCGGGCAGCGGCTCGTTCGGCCAGGCGCCGGCGGCCGGGGCAGACAGAGCCGGTTCCGGCTCATCGAATCCGACCTAAGCACTACGCCCTCTCGAATTTTCGCCCCGGAAATGCTAGCGTCTGCCGCGTCGGATCATCACACCGAGACAGAGGAGGGACAGGCATGGAAACACGTCCGCTGGGCTCATCGGGCCTGCAGGCCAGCGTGGTCGGGCTGGGCTGCAACAATTTTGGCATGCGCATTCAACTCGACGAATGCCGGGCCGTCATTGACGCGGCGCTCGACGCCGGGATCAATTTTTTTGACACGGCCGACCTGTACGGGTTTGGCGTGTCCGAGGAGATGATGGGCCAGGTGCTGGGCAGCCGCCGTAAAGACATCGTCCTGGCCACAAAATTCGGCGGCGTGGCCAAGGTCAGAAAAACCGGTGAAGCCTGGGGCTCGCGTGAGTACATCATGGCTCGGGTTGAGGACAGCCTGAAGCGTTTGCGGACCGACTGGATTGACCTGTATCAGATGCACTACCCGGACGAGACGACCCCGGTTGAGGAAACCCTGGCGACCCTGGACGAACTGGTCCGGCAGGGCAAGGTTCGGGCCATCGGTCATTCCAACTACACCGGGACGATGATTAATGCAGCCGAGAGCACGGCCCAGGATCGGAGCTTTGCCCGCTTTGACACCGCCCAGAACGAGTGGAGCCTGCTCAAACGCGAGGTCGAAGACGACGCCATCCCGGCCTGTGACGCCCATCAGCTCGGCCAGCTGCCCTACTTTCCCCTGGCCAACGGCCTGCTGACCGGCAAATATCGACGCGGCCAGGGTTTCGACCCCGATACCCGTCTGGGCGCGATGGAGCGCTTCCAGAGCTGGGCCACAGACGAAAACTTCAGCAAGCTTGAGGCGCTCCAAACCTTTGCCGAGGAACGCAGTCACAGCCTGCTGGAGCTGGCCTTCTCGTGGCTGGCCGCCCAGCCGTGCGTCGCCTCGGTCATTGCCGGGGCGACCAAGCCGGCCCAGGTGCAGGCCAACGCCGTGGCTGCGGAGTGGAAGCTGTCGGCCGAGGATCTCAAGAACATCGACGCCATCGTCCCCCAGGCTTGAGCCGCAGCCAAGGAATACACATGGAATATCGTCCCCTCGGCGGCAGCGGCGTAAAAGTCAGCCATTTCTGCCTCGGCGCCATGATGTTCGGCACGATGGGCAATACCGATCACGACGAGTGCGTGCGGATCACCCATACCGCGCTTGAGGCCGGGATCAACTTCATCGACACCTCCGATGCCTATTCGAGCGGCGAGTCGGAACGCATTCTGGCCAAGGCGCTCAAGGGCCGACGGGACGAGGTGGTGTTGGCCACCAAGTGCTTCTTTCCCATCGAACGAGTGGGTCAGTTTTCCAGACCGGCCACCAACGTCAATCTTGGCGGCGGGTCGCGGCGCTGGATCGTGCGGGCGGTTGAGAACAGCCTGCAACGGCTGGAGACCGACTATATCGACGTCTACCAACTCCACCGACGCGACTGGGACACCGATCTGGAAGAATCGCTGGCGGCCATGACCGACCTCCAGCGAGCCGGCAAGATTCGGACCATCGGCACCTCGGCCACGCCGGCAGAGTGGATTGTCGAGGCCCAGCGGCTGGCCGAGCGGCGCAATCTGGCCCGAGTGCGCAGCGAACAGTGTATCTACTCCCTGCTCAGCCGGGGTAGCGAAGTCGGCGTCTTCCCCACCTGCCAGCGACACGGCGTCGGCACGATGACCTACGCCCCGCTGGCCGGCGGCTGGCTGACCGGCAAATACAGGCGCGACGAACCGCTGCCGGCCAACAGTCGGGCGACCGGCCGCCTGGGACGGATGGGGGTGTGGAATGCAGAACGGCCGGAGGTGCAGCGCAAGTACGATGTAGTCGAGCAGCTGTCCGCCCTGGCCGACGAGGCCGGCTACTCGCTGACCCATATGGCTCTGGCCTTTGCCGCCGAACACCCGGCCGTCAGCGCCATCATCATCGGTCCCAAGACCCTGGCCCAACTCGAGGATAATCTGGCCGCCTCAGCGCTGCGCCTGCCCACCGAGGTGCTCGACCGTATCGACGCCATCGTTCCGCCCGGCACCAGGATTGATCCCAAGGAATCGATGATCCCCATCCCCTGGCTTGAGGACCCCGGGCAACGGCGGCGGCCCAGATAAATCGCTACGCCTGGGCGGTTTTGCTCACCACCAGGATCGGGCACGGCGCGTGGCGGACCACCCGCTCGGCCACACTGCCGAGCAGCACCTGGCTCAAGCCCGTCCGGCCGTGCGAGCCCACGACAATCAGGTCGCTCTTGGACTGTGCGGCGATTTTACAGATATCGTGAAACGGGGAGCCAACCACGACCGTAGTCTGGACCACCACCCCCGGCTTCTCAGCCCGGCCGACCATTGCCTCAGCCTGTTGCTCGGCGTCATCCCGCAGGCTGCCCTCGTAGTTGGCCGGACTGAATCCCCCCTCGCCCAGCATCACCGGCGGGTAGTTCGGCGTGGGAACGACGTGCAGCAGCTCAAGGCGAGCCTGTCACCTCTCGGCCATCTCAAGCGCCCAGGCAAAGGCCCGGTCCGAGTACTCAGAGAAATCGGTCGGAACCAGAATAGTGTGGATGTCCATCAGCCGCTCCTTTCGTGTGGCAGGGTCGGTTCAGGGCCGGCGCTATCGGGCCGCAGGCCGAGGACCGACCAGCCGGTCGTCAGACCGAGGTGAAACCAGCCAAAGGCCAGGATGCCGAGCGCCAGCAGCGTATCGCCGATCACCCGCAGCCAGCGGAACGTCTCCAGGGTCGGGGTCTGCAAGAACTCCGCCGAACGGGCGTACCACATCCCGTGCTCGACGCTGGCCCAGGTCTGGGCGAGTCCGACCGGCAGGAGACTGAGCAGGATCTGGAGGCCCAGACCGAGGTTCATGGCCCAGAAGGCAAAGCCGAGCGCCCGCGTGTTCCACTCCTGGCGCAGGCCGAGAATCCGCAGACTCAGCAGGCACAGACCGATCCCCAGCATGCCATACACCCCGAACAGGGCGGCGTGGGCGTGGACCGGCGTGGTGTTGAGCCCCTGCATGTAGTACAGGGCGATGGGCGGGTTGATCAAAAAGCCGAACAGCCCGGCTCCGACCAGATTCCAGAACGCGACCGCCACAAACCAGTAAATCGGCCACTTGTAGTTCTGCACCCACGGCGCAAGATGCGCCATTGACCAGTTCTCGTAGGCTTCAAAGCCGATCAACACCAGCGGCATCAGCTCCAGAGCACTGAATGTTCCGCCCAGGACCAGAATGATGGGAGTGGTGCCGGTAAAGTAGAGGTGGTGGAACATGCCCAGGACGCCCCCGACCAGATACAGAATGGTGGTGAACAGGACAGCCATGGTTGCCGAGCGAACCCGGACAAGACCCAGACGGGTAAACATGAAAGCAATGATCGTAACGGCAAAGACCTCAAAGAAGCCTTCCACCCACAGGTGGACGACCCACCAGCGCCAATACTCGGCCAGCGCCAGATTGGTATGCCGCCCCCACATCAGGCCGGCGGTGTAAAACAGCGCAATCGCAGCCACGGCGAGAATAAAGATGCTGAGCAGCTGCCTGTTCGCCCCCTGGGCTGTGCGGAGCGCCGGCCACAGCGCGCGCAGCATCAGCCCGACCCACCCAAACAGGCCGATTGCCAGCAGCACCTGCCAGAACCGTCCCAACTCAACATACTCATAACCCTGGTGGCCAAACCAGAAGTTTGTGCCACCGTCCAGCTGCTGGTGGATGGCCAGAGCCTGGCCGGCCATGGAACCGGCGATGACAATCGCCAGGGCGACAAACAGCCCGTTGACCCCGAGCCGCTGCAAGCCGGGCTCGCGTCTGGCGATGCTCGGCGCCAGACACAGTCCGGTCGCCAACCAGGCTGTGGCAATCCAGAAAATGCCGAGTTGGACGTGCCAGGTACGGGCTAGCGAGTACGGCAACCACTCGGCGAGCGGAATACCGTACAGCCCCGTGCCTTCGACCCCATAGTGGGCGGTGATGATCCCGGTCAGCATCTGGGCCAGCAACAGGATGCCCACAACCCAGAAGTACTTGTGGGTCGCCCGCATTGAAGGCGTCACGCTGAGACCGAGCAGCGGGTCGCTGGACGGGTGGGCGTGGGCGTTGCGCCAGAAATCACGGCTGGCCGCATACAACCAAGCCAAGGCGCCAATCCCTCCCAGCAGGAGCACAAAACTCGCCACCGACACCACCAGCATGGTGCCGGTAGGACCATTGCCGACCAGGGCTTCCGGCGGCCAGTTGTGGGTATAGGTAATGTCGTGGCCGGGCCGCTCGGTCACGCACGCCCAGGTGGCCCAGAAGAAGAAGGCCGTGAGCTGGGCAGCGAGAGCGTCGCTGGCGACCGTGCCGGCCGGCATGGCATAGCTCTCGCGCAGGCTGTCATATACGGGGTCGGTTCCGAACAGCCCCAGGTAGTGGGCCTGCACTGCCCGAACGGCCCGGGCGCGCAGGGCTGATACAGTCAGTGTTTGGCTGGGCGGGTCATAGGTGTTGGTGCGTAGCTCGGCCTGGAGCCGAGCCCGCAGCGCGGCCTGCCGTTCGGGGCCGAGAGCGTCGTAGCTGGGGGCGCCTTCCCGCTTGGCCCAGTGGTCCAGCAACCAGACCGCCTCGCGGTGCAGCCAGTCCGCAGTCCAGTCCGGGGCGGTATAGGCGCCGTGACCCCAGACTGATCCGAGATCGTGTCCGCCGATCGAGCGCCACACATCCTGGCCGGCCCGAATATCATCTCCGCTGAACAGCAGCCTGCGGTCGGCATCGGCGATGACAATGCGCCCGGGGACCGGCGGCGCCATCTGGTAGACTTCGCGCCCGTAGTACAGCAGGGCAGCGAACGAGCCGATGAGGACAGCGGCAAGAATCGTCCACAGCAGACGCACACTCCACCTCCTCCGCCGAGACGCGGCAGGCTACCTGGTGGGGTGAGACAACAGACCGGCCAGGCGCTGCATGAACTGCCCAACCCACTCGCCGCCCCGGTGTTTGGAGAGTTCTTCCAGCTCGCCCTTATCCAGCCAGACGCCCTGGCAGTCCGGACACTCGTCAATCGTGACCTCGTGGACCTCCCGCTGCCCGAGCCGCGCCCCACACCGCGGACAGCGCAGGTGGACGAGTTCGCGGAAGAGTTCTTCTTCTTCTTCGGCCTTTTTTCGTCTGAGCTGTTCGATGAGTTCGCGGTCACGCTCGGCAAAAAATCGATTCTCCTCGGCGCGCTCTTTTTTGTCCAAGAGTTGGCCGAGCCGGTCTTTTTCGTCCATCGTTCTTCCTCCTCGGCTGTGGCGTGGATCGCCCCTAGTCGATTTCCGCCACCAGCTTGAGCATATCCGTCTCGGTCACAATGCCGACCAGCTGCGTACCGTCGAGGACGGGCAGACAGCCGACCTTTTCCTCCAGCATCAGCCGGGCGGCTTCCTTGACCGATGTCTGCGAGGTCGTCGTCACCGGGGGATAGTGCATGACTTCCTTGACCGCGATGGTGTCGAGGAACTCGCGCTGGGCTTTCTCGCCATACCTCATCACCGAGCCGAGCGAGGCCTTATACAGGTCGCGCTGGCTCATTACACCGACCACCTCGCCATCCTCCAGAACCGGGAAATGACGCACCCGGCCCAGGTTCATGATGTCCTGGGCGAGTTGGAGCGTATCATTACGCCCCAGGGTCGTCACCTCGGCGCTCATGATCTCTCTGACAGTCTTCATGCCAACCTCCTTCTCGTCTTCCGACCGGGCAGGCGGCGTGTTGCTGGGCGGGCCAGACATTTTTTGGCGTCGTCCAGATTGACTTTCAATGCGCTCTGCCCTTTATATGATTAGTACACATTCTTCTCTCATTTTTCCAGTAATCGGAGAGACACGCCCGGAGCATATGCCTTAAGGAGGACACCCCTATGCCCGAACCCTTTCGCAAGATTCTGACCCCCGTCTATTTTGATGAGACATCCCAGGAGGCGCTCGAATACGCCCGACATTTTGCCCAGCGGAACGGCGGCAGCGTGTCGCTGCTACACGTCGTGCCGACCGATGAGTTCCATCTCCTGCGGCGGGTGTATGAGCCTGAGAAAGGCGGTGGCGCTGACCCGGACTGGGCCGAGAAGATCTCCCGCGAAAAACTGCACGCCATTGCCCAGGAGCACCTGCAGGACACCCAGCACGAAATCCTCACCCGCCTCAACAGCGACCCGGCGGCCGGCATCCTTGACGCCCAGCAGGACACTGGCGCGGACCTGGTCGTGATGACGACCCACGGACGGACGGGCCTGTCCCACCTGATCCTGGGCAGCGTGGTCGAGAAGGTCGTTCGGGAAACCAGCGGCCCGGTCTTTGTCTCTCGGCACGGCGAGCACCCGTCCCAGACCCTGGCTTTTCAGAAGATTCTGGTGCCGGTCGATATTACCGAGCAGTCCAGCACGGCCCTGAGCCACGCCCGCCAGCTTGCCGAGCAGTATGGGGCGACCGTGTATCCCCTGCACGTTGTCCCGGCCGCAGACAGCGACCTGCTGCTGCGCGATGTGTATCGCGCCGACCCCCAGGCTCCGGCCGACCATGTGTACGCCGAAAAAGTCGCCCGGCAAAAGCTCGAAGAGCTGGCCCAGGCCCAGCTGAGCGGAGTCCAGACCCAGCTCGAACTCCACGTCAGCGACGATCCGGGCCGGACCATCATCGAAACAGAGAAAGCCGTTGGCGCAGACCTGCTGATCATGGCCACCCACGGTTTCAGCGGCATGTTCCACCTGCTGCTACGCAGCCTGACCGAAAAGATGATGCGCGAGGCGGACTGCCCAGTGCTGGCCCTGCACCAATAGGAACGCAGTCGAGGAATACACCCAGCGCATTCACCCCCGCATACGCCAAGGCTCTGGACAGGACGGACAGTGCCATGCCGGGGCTCCGGCACGGCGGCGAACAGCGGCCTAGGTTTTCCGCGGTGGTTTGTTGCCCTGCTCACCGGGCGTCTGTGTGTCGCACCCCTTGCCGATTCTGGCTGGGGCACCGGGCCACCTCTCCCCCTGGCCCAGTGTGTGTAAAGCCAGATGGCTCAGCGCATCGTACTCGGTCCAGACGGCATCAAGCACCTCGTGCTCACTCCCGATGCCCAGCCATAAGCGGGCTTCGGCCAGCGGGAGATCGAAAAAGAGGCTGCGGTAAGCGGTGGCCAAGTCCTCAAGTGGGGAAGATGGAGCCGGGGAGGTGTCTTTCTCGCGCATAGCGTTTCTGTGCGTTTCCTGTTTTTGCAAATCCGGGGCCGCCGATATCATCCGCCTCTCAGCGGCCAGTTTTGGGGCGGCCTCTGTCCCGGGTCTGGGGCGACTTGCCTTCCCGCAACAGGCGCTGCAAGTATTCCAGCAGATCGCTGTCGGTCAGAATGCCGATCAGTTTCTTGTTCTCAACAACCGGCAGACAGCCGAACTTTTCAACCAGCAACAGCTTGAGGGCATCCTCAATATCCGTGTCCGCCTCGACCGCCACCACGTTTTTGGACATCACATCGCGGACGGCGATCTTGCCCAGCCACTGCTGCTGCTTATGGGCCGAGACCTTCAGCAGGGACGAAACCGAAGCCCGCAGCAGGTCTCGTTGCGAGACGATACCGACCAGGCGGCCGTCGGCCTGGACAACCGGCAGATGGCGGAAGCGGCCCATGCCCATGATGTCTTCGGCAACATCGAGGGAGTCATTCGTTCGAAGCGTGGCGATATCGGTCTGCATCAGGTCTTTGACGTGCATGTTTGATCCTCATCTTGGGTGTTGACGATCTCCGGGGCGGTCCACTCCTCAAACGCGCCGGGCTCATGCCAGCGGCGGCTGACGATCAGTTTGCCGGCCTGGGAGCGTTTTTTCCGAAAGCCCAGCAAGTGGAATACCTCCAGCCCGTACCAGCGCGCAATACGCAGGTCGACAATGAGCGTGGCGGCCAAGTCGGGATGCCGACGCACCCCAGGCAGGACGGTCAGGAGACGTTCGAGCCGCAGCCGACGCAGCCACGCCGCCAGACCCAGCCACACCGGCCGCACGGCTCTGACCACAAAAAAGCCGTCCGCCCCCTGCCCCTGGTAGAGCGGCATCAGCATCTGCCCGGACTCGACGGCCCGGATCGGCCCGTGGCGGTCATGGGCCAAGAGCTGGCCGCGTTTGACCGGCTGGAAGTTGGTGAAACCGGGCTGCATCACAAACGCATCGCCGTCTTGAATCAGATGGTGATGGCGGATTTCCACGACCGCAGGACGGCGCCCGCTCGGCGCGGGCACAGCGGTCGTCGGGATACAGCCGGCGGTGGCCAGCACACTCCAGATTGCCGCTACATGGTTCTCCACCGCGCTTGGCGCGGCGTGCTGACCGGCCTCAAAGCCGATCGCGACGTGGCCCCGCTCGCTCAGATAATTCAGCAGCGTGCCCTCCAGCTGTTCTTCCAGGCCAAGAATCACCGCAGCCCGGAGACGGAACGCAAAGCGACGGTTGAGCAGCGTGTCGCCAATCACCACAAACGGCCGGCCTGCGGCAGAGGTGGTGTGGAGGTCGAGGAAGACAACCGGTCCTCGGCGCCGGGCCAGCTGGGCTTCAATCTCTTCCAGCAGCTCGCGCTGTTCCGCGTCTTCCGCACCCGTGTCTGCGGATCGCTCCTGGCCTTGCAGCCGCTGCACGCGTTCGGACAGCCACAGCCGGTTGAAATCCTGGTCAATATACCGACAGCCACGCGCCAGCGCCGCCCGGTTGCCGGCCAGGCCCACAAACCTGCCCCGAAAGGGCAGGTTCGACGCGCGTAAGCTTCCCAGCACCTGTTGCAGGGCCAACACCCCGGCCGGCTCATTGCCGTGCATCCCCCCGATGCTCAGCACCAGCGGCCCGGCGGCGTGTCCGCCATAGCTGCCGAGCAGGCGGGGAAAGCGGGCGGACTGGGTTGCGGGCTCAGGCGTCATGCGCGGCTGCCTCCTGGCCCGCCTGTTCGAGCAATCGGGCTGTCATAGAGAGGATATCGCGTTCGGTCACAATGCCGACCAGGCGCTCGTGTTTGACCACCAGCAAATAATCGCTGTTTTCCTGCCGCATCCGGGTGACCGCGTCCAGGACCAGGGTTTCCGGGGGCAGCGTCAGCGGTTTCGGCTGCATGACCGCGCCGACCGGCAGTGGTTCACGGTCGGTCTGGGGCAGGCCGTGGCGCAGCACCTCAAAACACGAGATCAGGCCGGCCAGCCGGCCCTGTTCGTCTTCGACCGGGATGTGGCGAATCCGCTTCCAGTCCATCAGCCTGGCCACCAGGTCGAGCGGTTCGTCGGGATGGACGGTGAACAGATCGGTGGTCATGAACTCTTCAATGCGCAAGGCGTGCAGCTTCGCGCCGTGGCCCTCTTTGAGGTCGGCGAGCGGCCATTCATGCACGGGTGCTCCCTCCCACTGGCGGTCGATAGTTGCGGCGGTCAGCGCGCTCAGCCGCGCCGACTGGGTGTCGGCGTCCCGCATGTCGGCCAAAGAGCGCAGCAACCAGGACGCGCCGGTTCGGCCCGAGGCGACCCGCTGGGCGATCACGTCCAGGTAACGCTCAATGTCCGCCCGGTCCAGACCGGCCGAGACCAGTCCGTGGCGCGCCAGCGGCAACAGCTCCCGGACGATCAGTTCGCGGGCCGGCACGCTTTTCCCGTCAAGCCAGGTCAACTGGGCGTCAAGCCCAGCCTGCGCCGCAGCCAGGAAGTTGGTCTCGGCGTCATGGAACGACAGTTTTTTGCTGATATCCCCGTAGCTGTCCTGTCCGCCACGCAGCAGGCCGAGGAAGAAGGCCGCGTTGGCCACCTCATCAACAACCGTCGGGCCGGCCGGCAGGACCCGGTTCTCAATCCGGATGTGGGCCGTGCCTTCACCAACGCCAAAGCAGCCCCGGTTCCAGCGATAGACCGTCCCGGTATGGACGCGCAGGGCCTGCAATGTGGGCAGCCCGCCCTGCCCCAGCACGGTCCAGGAATCCTCTTCCAGGGACGTTTCCAGCAGAACCCGAAAGCGGGCCAGATCTTCCTGGATCAGCTCCAGGATGGAGTGGCGCAGCCACTGCTGGCCAAAGCTGACCCGGGGGGCGCGCTCGCGCATATGATGGCCGGCGCTGCGCGTATCGACCGCCTGTTGAAACAGCGGAATCCGCGTCTCCCGCCACAGCCGGCGGCCGAACAGGAGCGGCGAGTTGCTGGCCGCAGCCAGCAGCGGAGCGGTAATGGCCTGGGCGATGTTGTAACACGGGGCAAACTCCGCCGGTCCGACCTGGTAGTGGACCTGGAAACTCGTGCAGGCTGCCTCCAGCATGACCGAGTCATGTCGGACGCTCAGCTCATCCGCGCCCTTGAGCTGAAACTCGTAATCGCCCCCACGCAGCTGGGTCAGAGCCGTATTCAGCTCCCGATAGCGCGGCTTGGGGGTCATATTGCCAAGCGCCAGATCAGACTTGCGCAGGGTCGGCAAAATCCCGGTCAGGACAAGCTCGGCGCCAGACCGCTGGGCAACCGCTCTGGCCTTGGCCAGCAGGGTGTTGAGCTGGCGCTCAAGCTGACTCAGGCAGTCGGCGCCAAAGACCAGGGGATCAAGGTTGATCTCGAGGTTGAACAGCCCCAGCTCAGTGGTGTAGTGCGGGTCCTTGAGCCCGTCCAGGATGTCCAGCGCGAGCGGCGCCGGGCGTCGGGCGTCGTCCACCACAAAGAGTTCTTGTTCAGCCCCGATACGATGAATGCCGGACTCGATCATCCCCTCGCCGAGCATGTGGTCCAGCGCCTGGACATCCCGCAGCAAGTGCGAGATGAACCGGCGGCGTTGGGCAGCATTAGTGTCGTGGTGTACGTCTTGAACTCCCACAGCCCGTCCCTCATGTTCGTGCGCTGTTCACGTGTGACAGCCAGGCCGTCAACCGTCGAGCCCGTACAGCCGGGCCGCGTTGCCGGCCACCATGCGATACACCTCAGCGTCCGGCACCCCGGCAAAATCTCTGGCGATCTGCTCCTGTGAGCGGGGAAACGTCCCCTCGGTGTGGGGGTAGTCCGCGCCCCACATCAGACGCTCCACGCCGAGCAGCTCCCGGGTCAGGATTCCCGCCCGGTCATCCTCGAAGGTCGCCCAGAACTGACGCCGAAAGTAAAAGCTTGGCGCCTCGTCGAGCCGGGGTTCCATCCAGCGCCGGTGGTCCTGCCACCAGTGATCCATATAGGTCAGGACCGAGGCGATCCAGCCAATGCCCCCCTCGGCCAAGACAAAACGCAGCCCGGGATAGCGCTGCGGCACCGCGCTCCAGATCAGGTCGGCCATAGCCCGCATGACCATCCCAATCTTCCCGTCTACCAGGCCCACGCCAAAACCGATCCGGTCGCACTTGAGCAGGAGTTCTTCGCCGGTTCCGGTCCCAGCGTGGGTCGAGACCGGCAGGCCCAGCTCCTGCAAGGTCGCCCACAGCGGCCCATAGTCGGCGTGTGAGTAGGGACGCTCCTCGACCTCGCCCGGGATTGAGACAGCCCGCAGACCGAGTGTGGCCACCCGCCGGGCCTCCGCACAGGCCCACTCGATCGGTCCGCGCAGGGGCAGAAAGGCCGTACCCAACAGGCGGTCCGGGGCGCTGGCACAGAACTCGGCCAGCCAGTCGTTATACACCCGCATCACCTCTCGTTGATATGCGGCGTCACGGATATAGAAGAAGTGCAGGCCCAGCATGCCGGGATAAATCACCTCGGCGCGCACGTGGTCCAAGTCCTGGTCGGCCAAACGCGCCTGGGGGTCCCAGGCCCCCGGCCGGGTATCGGCGTGCCGGTGTCCGAGCGAGGAGTGGATCTCACCGCCGATTTTCTCTTCGAGCATTACGCCTTCCAGAAAGAGTAAACGTGTCAACATGTTCATGTGGTTGGAGGACACGTTTACTCTTTACCGACCGGCAGCGGAGCCAAGCCGTCAATCAGGTAATAGTCGGCCTCGGGCCGGGACTCGACCCGTGGCGCGCGGTGGCGAAAACGGGTGTCCATCCGCCGGGTCCACAGATCTCGGGGCTCGACAACATGGCCGTCGGCCGAGACATAGCCGTCCTTAATCCCCATCGTCATAGCGAGCCTCCTGCGCAAATGCAGCGCATAACTTGCCACGCCCGGCCGGAGAAGGCCAGGGTGCTGGCACTCTCCCGAGCGGCCAGTCAGCCCCCTCCCCTACGACCGCTGACCGAACGCGCTCAGCGTCTCGGACCTGGGGTCCCGGCGCTGCCAGCGTCCGGCTTTGACCGTCAGAAAGAACTCCTCCAGGAGCTGGTTGAAACGCTCGGGTTCTTCGAGATTCAACAGATGGCCGCTTTTGGCCAGGATGCTCAGACCCGCGTACGGCATGCTGCGCTTGAGATACAGGTTCACGTCGAGACACGACTCGTCTTCGTCGCCGACCAGCAACAGGGTCGGGGTCGTCATGGCCCGCAGCTCAGCCGCAAAATCGTACAGGGATGGGCGCTCGGCCTGGACGTGGCGCAGGGTATAGGCCGAGCCGCGGGCCGAGTGCTCCGACAGATGCTGGGCGAATTGCTCCCACACCTGGGGGTTCTTGTTCTGGAGCTGCACCCGGCTGGGGCCGGTCGCAATGCCCGCCGAATCGACCGAATTGCTGGCCAGCATGGTGTCGGCGACTTTCCGGGTGTCGGCCAGAAACTGTTTCCGCGTGTGTGGATACGCCCCGGACCCCCCGCTGGCAAAGACGAGCCCATGAACGCGCTCGGGATGCTGCATGGCGAACATCAGGCCCGTGTAGGCGCCCATGCTGAGCCCAACCACAAAGGCGCGCTCGACACCAAGCGCGTCGAGTACGCCCGCCACATCATCGGTTGACAGCTGCTGACCGTAGCGCGCCTCGTCTTCGGGCACCTCGGACGGCGGGTAGCCGCGCGCGCTGTAGGTGATGCACCGGTAGCGGTCGGCAAAGTGCCGAACCTGGGGCGACCAGCTGCGATAATCGCCGCCAAACTCGTGGGCAAAGACAATGGCATCGCCAGCACCCGTCTCCTCAACATAGAGCTTCACGTCGTTCGTCTGTATGTGGGCCATTGCGTGTCCTTTCCGTTATCCGGTGTCGCTCCCCCAGCTTTAGTACACCAGCCGTCCCAGGGCAAATCCGAGTGGCCAGCCCACCGGGGCCGTGCTACACAAAAGAGGAAACGTGTCGTCCCTGTGTATGAAAATTAAAAGGGCGACACGTTTCCTCTTTCACGCCAGGAGGGCAGACTATGACACAGCCATCAACCACCACCGCCCACGAGCAGCCGAGCTATGACTGGCCCGTGCTGATTGACGAACTCAACCGCCGTTTGCACCTGCGCGCCACGCCAATCGGCATGAAGTGGTTCACCTCGGTCGAAGATATGGAGGCAATTCCCCGGATCCGGCGGCCCAAAAATATCCACACCGCCGACCAGCTCGTCGCCCAGGCCGCCCGGCTCAACTGGACTGTCGGCCTGACGGCAAAAGACCTGGTCGGCGCCCAGTGCTCGGCCGTGCTGGGTCTCTCGCCCCAGGACGAGGAGTGGCGGTGCGGCAAAGCCATGGCCGGGGTATGGTTTGAGACCCAGCAGGACTCGGCCGCCCACCAGCAAGCCATGGATGTCGTACCCTACGGCCGCTACCAGGCCCTGGCGGTCTCGCCGCTGGTGTCCGGACGGCTCAAGCCACCGGATATCTGTCTGATTTACGCCACCCCGGCTCAAATGATTCTGCTGATCAACGGCCTGCAATGGACGGGCTACAGAAAAATGCAGTGGGGCAGCGTGGGCGAGTCGGCCTGTGCCGACTCCTGGGGGCGGGCCAAGCTGACCGGGGAGCCGAGCGTGTCGATTCCGTGTTATGCCGAGCGGCGCTACGGGGGCGTGCTTGAGGATGAGCTGCTGATGGCCATGCCGCCCGCCTACCTGCCGAAAGCCCTGGAGGGTCTGGCCCGGCTGGCCAGGAACGGGCTGTCCTATCCCATTCCCCAGTACGGCATTCAGAGCGATGCGCGGGCGGGCCTGGGCTTCAGCTACAAAGACGTCAAGTAAACCGCTCGTCCCTGGAGCGTTTCAGGAACTTTGACTCAGCAATTCGACCAGGTAGTCCGGATAGCGTGCGGGCGAGGAATTCGTCGCGTCCCGGGCGTGGCGGCAGGACCAGCGACAGACATTGACAGAACGGCGCGCCATCAGCCGGAGCGTGCCGCCGTAGCCCTGCATGGCTGTCGGGAAGACCATCGGCCGCACGGTCTTATTTTGCGGCCGAGTCATTGAGTACCTCCGACACAGCTTCCCAAGACGGGTAAATCGCACCCATATCCCCGTCTCAATCCCCCTGCCCGGCCCGCCTGTTGGCTGTGACATTTAACCCTCCTTTCGTGAGACACGGGGCAAAGAGGAATACTGCACCCGATAAGAGCCGTGG
Organism: Desulfurellaceae bacterium; assembly: GCA_021296095.1. Lineage (NCBI taxonomy): Bacteria > Pseudomonadati > Campylobacterota > Desulfurellia > Desulfurellales > Desulfurellaceae > Desulfurellaceae bacterium. The sequence continues at coordinate 22,855 of JAGWBB010000067.1, forward strand.
GCATGGACGTTCATCGTGCACCGGTCCAAGACGCTTGAGGGTCCGGTGAATCCGAATCAGTGTGGGGACTGTGTCGTGAACAAAGGCGGCACGGTTAAGTTGAGCGATCGCAT
>JAGWBB010000067.1:23121-24431 GCA_021296095.1 Desulfurellaceae bacterium
ATCGCTTCTAAGCTTCTTTCAGCTTTTGCTTGATAGCCTTTGCTTTGGAAGAATCTTTCGCGGCGCCTTCACGGTCGCCTAGCGCGCGCTTAGCAATTCCCCGGTCGTTGAGGACTATGGCGTTATCAGGGTCGATCTGAGTTGCTCGGTCGTAGTCCGCAATGGCGGCCTTGTAATCTCTCGACGTAATCTTCGTATGTGCATGCCTGAGAGATAGTTGGACCTTTTGTTGACGCAAGCTTTTTAGACAGGCATCAACCGAGGCTGCTGTGAGACCGTTCTCCGAATGCTCCCGATCCTCTAAGGCGAGAAAATCAGGAGGAGAGCCCCCTTTGTTGATAACAAATTTGGGAATGTCTTGAGAAAGATCAGAGAGAATACCGTTGATATAAGAATCGCGGAAGGCGAACCCGACGAAGATCGCCATATCCGCTTGACTCACTACCGCCCGCAGATGTTCATGGAATCTGCTGAGTGTCCTGCATAATTTCCTCGGGAAGACGCTTGAAGAACTCGACCGTGGTTGGATACTGTTTTTTATCCACAGCAGCAGACCCCCCGGCTCCTGCAAAAACTAGGATCATTGTGTCTGCTCCCTACGAATTGAAGGTTGACGCTCTCTGCCTCGGTGACGCTTTTTCGGTGCGATGTTTTTTCTCTCGTTTGCCACTTGGTCGCATAGTGAGAAGATGCGCCCGAATGACGGCATTACGCCGAAAACTGGAGCTTGACGCCACACGCGGCTACCACTTTGGCGAGCGTGTCCAGCCGGGGGTGGCGCCGGCCAGACAGGGCGCGAGACAGCGCGACCCGATCCAGCTTGGCTTGCCGCGCCAGCGCCGACACGCCGCCTTGCGCCGCAGCGACGTTACGCAAGGCTTTCATGAGCAAACGCGGGTCCTCCCCCATCTCCTCGATTGCCGCGTTCAGATAGGCCGCAACGTCTTCCGGCGTCTTGAGATAGTCACTCGCTTGATGGGCTTTGACGGGCATGTCGCCTCTCCTGTTTGTACGCCTGCCAGCAGGCCCGGGCGGCGTCAATGTCACGGGCTTGGCGGACCTTCGTTCCCCCACCCAGCAGAATCACCAAAGTGTCCCCCTCCCGGCCGTAATACAGCCGGTAGCCCGGGCCGAAGGCGATCCGCAGTTCGGAGACTCCTCCGCCAACGCTCTTGTGATCTCCAAAGTTCCCCAGTTCCATACGGTCAATGCGGGTTTGGATACGGGCACGCGCCTGTGGAGGGACTGGGGGCTTTCGGTAATCACCGGCAGGGCTTTGTTCATAGCCCCAATCGGGCCCCTCTAATGGA
>JAGWBB010000068.1:0-18470 GCA_021296095.1 Desulfurellaceae bacterium
GAAGCCAGCAGACATATCTTATTTCCTCACAAGTTTACTCCCTGGCGAAAATCTGCTGTACGCGGACAGCGGAGGGGCGGTCCCTTTATCTCGACTGAAGAACGGGTGGACGGGCGGGCCATCAGGTTGCATCAAGACCGAGGGGGGGGTGGCAGACCGTTTGCCCGGTCCGCAACCGACCTGCCACGAACTGTGCTGTCGGCCGCCAATGCGGCAGAAAATCCGACCGCGCTGCTTGCCCGAAGGGAAATGCAGTCCTGGTGTCTATTACAGCTTGAACCCTCTATGTTGCGTCAGCCGGACGAGCTGACGGCTCCTACCCACCTGGGGCCTAATGGCGCGCATTTGCCGGCGACCCTCTATCGTCTCGCAAAAACACCGACGGAGACAAATGGAAAGATAGCAGACAAGCCGGCGGCACGGGTCTACAGCCAAATAGCGAATCGACTAGCAGGCCTGATTGACGATGTCCACGACCTCTGGATTGAGCATGATGAGAGGCGAGAACTGCTCACTCTCTACATCAAAGATCGGCAGGGCACGGCTCTACCCGCTCGCGTCCTGTCAGACGGAACCCTCCGTTTTCTTGCGCTGGCCGTGTTTGAGCGTGCTCCCGAAGGGCAGCAACTCTTATGTCTGGAGGAGCCGGAAAACGGGATTCATCCTGGGCGTATTCCAGCGATGCTCAACCTGCTGCGCGATATTGCAACCGATGTAGAGGAACCCATTGGATTCGATAATCCCCTCCGCCAGGTTATTGTGAATACGCATTCGCCTGCGGTTGTGAGCCAAGTCGATGACGACAGCCTGTTAGTCGCAGAATTGAAAGAAGACCGTCGTGATGGACATGATTTTAAGCGGGTCTGTTTCAGCTGTCTTCCCGCCACGTGGCGCACAAAGGACCAGGCGAGGACAAGCATCGTGCCAAAGGGCAAACTCCTCGTCTACCTGAATCCACCGCTGTTGGAAAACGGGCAGCCCCCGAATCCGAAAAGCCGCCGCGTGATAGATCGACCGGATATGCAGCCGTATCTTCCCCTTCCCGGAATCAAGGCATGAGGGAGCTGCGCTATACTCTGCTGACCGATGGGAGTTCAGACACAGCGCTTTTACCCATTCTTTCCTGGACGCTGAAGCGGCACGTTGCCTGCCCTGTTCAAGCGACGTGGGCCGACCTCCGCTATCTACCCCAGGCGCCCATAATATTACCCGACCGGTTTCAAACTAGTCTCGATCTGATTCCAGGTGATCAGTCCTTACAAAAACGCATTGATGAAATACACCAGGGTCTTGAAGAGGCCGGGCAATGGAAGGTCATGCCCGCGGTGTGTGTCATCCCTATTCGCATGACGGAAGCCTGGCTGCTGATTGATGAGCGTGCCGTGCGCAGAGCGGCAGGAAATCCGAACGGGCGAGAAGCATTAGATCTCCCTTCCGTAGAGGCATTGGAGCACGTGTCAGACCCGAAAAGCGTGTTGTACGATTGCCTGAAAGAGGCGAGTGGTTTAAGCGGCAGTCGGCGGAAGCGTTTTCGGGTAACTGAAAGTGCGCAGCGCATCTCCGAATTTATTGAAGATTTTACTCCCCTGCGGTCGCTGTCAGCTTTTGTCTATCTGGAAAACAGCATTGAAAGGATTGTCAGCGAACAGGGCTGGACACAGGATGTGACCGTCCAGGAATAAAAGACGACGGCCCAATTTTTCGGGGTCTGATAGCGCTGAACAGCCCGCCTATTCTTTGCTGGCCACAAATCCGGCCAGGGGCAGGTTCGACATGAAGTCGTCCCAGAAGGGGGTGTCTCGCTGGGAGGGATGGAGCAAGGTGACCCATCGAAAATTCACAAAGCCGGCCTGTTCAAAAGCCGCCTGATAGGTTTCCGGTTTCAGAAAGAAGTTGTTGAATTCAAACTGCCGCCCATCCTCGTTTGTAAACCGGTACACAATCGCGTCCCCCTCCTGGGGCGGATAGGCGCTCGTTGGCAAACGACACGGTTCCCCGAGCCGGGTTCCGAATATTGTCGTTGAAGCCGGTAAACTGTCCCCCCGGCCGCAAGGTATCGGCGACGACCTGACAAAAGCGGAAGAGCTGCTCTCTGGTCTGGGCATAATTCAGCAGATACATGGCCACGACAATATCGGCGGCCTGAGCCATGCGGAGTGTCGCCACATCCTGATGCACATACTTGCAGCCCAGCGGCTGGCGCCGCTCCTGTTCTTCGGCCAGCCGGACCATTGCTCCGGAAATGTCCACCCCGGTGACCTGTGCGGCCCCGGCCTGTTTGATTTTCCGCGTGTAGAACCCCTCACCACAGGCCAGATCCACTATGTCTTTGCCCCGAATATCTCCCAATATCTCAAACAGAGTGTACTCTTCCACATACTTCCGAAACGACAGCTGCTTGGAGTCTTGATAGGCGCTGGCGATAGGGTCGTATTCCTGCCTGGCTTGGGTCACCGGCAACAGCTCCTTGCCTGGGTGGCGTGGCGATCAGGCCTCTGGTGGTCGCCGGTCAAAGCCCACCACCTGCTCGCACCACCCGCCAACACCGAGCAGTCTGTCCTCGGCAAATGCGCCCGCCATCAGCTGCATACCGAACGGCAGGCCGGCGGCACTCAGCCCCGAGGGCAGACCCAGGCTGGGCAGTCCGCTGAAGCTGGCCGGGCCGTTGAAGGCCGGGTCCCCGGTCGAGTCCAGGCCGTGGGGCGCCGGGGCCGGGGTCGAGGGGGCGAGCACGGCATCGACCGTTTGGCACACGGCGTTCAGGTCATGGCGAAAGCGCTGCTGGTGGCGGCGGGTTTCGGCGTAGTCCACGGCTGACAGCGCCAAGCCTTTTTCAATGATGTCCCGCATCTGGGGGCTGTAGCGAGCCTTGTGCTCGGCGTACACCTCGCGGTGGGCGGCTGCGGCCTCGGCGTACAGCATCTGAAAAGCCGCCTCGGGCGCGCCTGTGAAGCTGGCCGGCATCGCTACTTCTTCAATCTGCGCTCCGGCCCGGGCCAGTCGCTGGGCCACGCTTTCGAGGTGGCGGCGGGTTTCGGGAGTGGCCCGTTCCAGAAAAAACTCGCGGATAATGCCCAGCCGTGGCGGCTGGGGCTCGGTCAGGGCCTGGCTGTAGTCCGGCACCGCAGCGCTGGAACACGCCGGGTCGTGCGGGTCGTCGCCGGCCAGGGTCTGGAGCAGGGCGGCCGCGTCGGCAACGCTGCGGCTGAAAATCCCGACATGATCCAGACTCCAGGCGACCGGATACACCCCGTAGGCACTGATCCGGCCATAGCTCGGTTTGAGACCCACACAGCCACAGTAGGCGGCCGGTCGAATCGTCGAACCATAGGTCTGCGAGCCGAGCGCTCCGGGACACATGCCGGCGGCGACCGCAGCGGCCGACCCGCTGCTTGAGCCGCCGGGGGTGTGCTCCGGGTTCCACGGGTTGCGCGTCGGGGCCGGGGTCAGCACGGCAAACTCGGTGGTGTGGGCCTTGCCCAGCATGATCGCCCCGGCCTCCTTCAGCCGACTGACGCTGGTGGCGTCATAGTCCGGCACAAAGTCGGCATAGATCGGCGAGCCCATGGTCGTTTTCACCCCGGCGGTAAAGAAAATGTCTTTCAGGCCGATTGGGATGCCGTGCAACAGCCCCCGGTAGTGGCCCTGCCGGATGGCGGCGTGGCACGCCTCGGCCTCGGCCAGGGCCGGCCCGGCGTCGAGCGTGACCCAGGCCCGAAGCTGCGGCTCCAGCCGCTCAATACGCTCAAGACACGAGCGGACCAGTTCAACCGGTGAGAGCCGGCCGGTGCGCATCTGCTCCGCAGCAGCGATGATCGACAGGGCGTAGGGCTCAGTCATGGCTCATTCTTCCACCAGCTCGTCGAGCTGGACCAGAATGCCGTCCGGGTCGCACAGGAAGGCGCTGTGAAAAACGCCGTCGGCCGTCTTGGCCTTGCTGGGCGCTACCACAAACTCGGCGCCTTTGGCTTTGAGTTCCTCATACACGCCCGGCAGGTTTTCGACCCAAAACGCAAAATGGTGGACACCGATCTGGTCGAGCTTGATCGGCTCGCCGCTGACCGGCTTATCGGAGTGCTCCGACAGGACCAGAAACGCCTCGCCTTTGCCGCGTTTCCAGTACAGGGTGGCCACCCGACGCTGGTCGTGGGGGTCTTTGTACAGGGCCGGCAGCACCGTACCCTGGGTGGGCTGGATTTCGTCTCGCATGACCTCAAAACCCAGCAGATCGCGGTAAAAAGCCAGGGATTTGTCCATGTCTCGGACGCCGACCGCAATGTGTGAAACGCCTGTGGTTTTCATACGTTTTCCCTCCTGCCCTCTTGTCGGCCACCTGTCGGTGAAAGTCAAGCGACGCCCAGCCTTTACAAGTCGGCCGTGGGCTGGAACAGTGGCCGGCAGGAGGCATACCGCAGTGGCGCGTAGCGAACAACACGCCGAGGGGATCGGCTGGAATCTGGACGACTTGTACCACGGCCCGGACGATCCGCAGCTGGAGGCCGACCTGGCCGACGCCCGACGCCGGGCCGAGGTATTTGCCGACTCCTATCGGGGCAAAATCGCCACACTCGACGGACCCGGCCTGGCCGCAGCCCTGGCCGAGTACGAGGCGCTCTTGGCGCTCGAGTCCCGTCCGTCGTTCTACGCCTCCCTGCTGTTTGCCGCCGATACCCAGAATCAGGCCGCCCAGCGGCTGGTCCAGCGCACGCGCGAGGCGGCCACCGAGACCGGCAATGTGCACGTTTTTTTCAGCCTTGAGCTGATCGCCCTTGATGCCGGGCAGCTGGAGCGGCTGCTGGCCAGCCCGGAGCTGGCCGCCTATCGCCACTACCTCGAAGCCGTGCGGCGCTTCAGGCCGCATACCCTGAGCGAAAAAGAAGAGCAGCTGCTGAATCAGACAAAGCTGTCCGGCCAGAGCGCCTTTGTCCAGCTGTTTGGTGAACTCAGCGGCTCGCTGCGTTTTTGCCTGGAGCTTGACGGCGAGCGCCAGGAGCTGACCGACGGAGAAGTCATGGCCCTGCTGCGCAACCCGGACGCGGCAATCCGTCGCCGCGCCCTGACGGCCTTCCTGGAGACCTATGCCGAGCACGGTCTGGTGCTGACCTCGATTTTTAATACCCTCTTGCTCGACCACCGGATTGAGTGTGACCTCCGCCGCTATGACGATGTGACCGCCCCGACCCATCTGGCCAACGAGATCGCGCCGACCACGGTCGAAGCCATGCTGGGGGCGGTCGAGCGACACTATCCGCTGATCCAGGACTACTTCCGGCTCAAGGCGCGCCTGCTGGGCCTGGAGCGCCTGAGCTATACGGACGTGTACGCTCCGCTTGACACCACGGCCGAGCGCATTCCGTTTTCCACCGCCCAGGAACTGATTGTGACCGCCTTTGGGCAGCTGGACGAGCAGTTCGCGGCTCTGGCGGCGGATTTTTTTCAGCAGCGCTGGATTGACGCCGAGGTGCGGGCCGGTAAGCGCGGCGGGGCGTTTTGCGCCGCCCTGTCGCCCCACCACCACCCCTATATTCTGTGCAGTTACACCGGGACGGGACGCGACGTGGCGACTGTGGCCCACGAGTTGGGCCACGGGATTCACTACTGCCTGGCCCGCGACCAGAGCCTGCTCAACTACGACGCGCCGCTGGTGCTGGCCGAGACCGCCTCGGTGTTTGCCGAGATGGCGTTGACCCGCCACCTGCTGAACCAGGCCGACGACCCGGCGGCGCGGCGGGCCATCCTGTGCGACACGCTCGAGGATATGTACGGCACGGTGTTTCGCCAGACCGCGCTGACCCGCTTTGAGATGGCGGCCCACGCCCAGCGCCGAGGGGGCGTGCTCAGCGCCGAGGATCTCGGCCGGCTGTGGTGTCAGGAGCAGGAGAAATTGTTCGCCGACAGCGTCGAGCTGCCGCCGGTCTACCGCTGGGGCTGGTCATACATCCCGCATTTCATCCACAGCCGCTTTTACTGCTACGCCTACCCGTTTGGCGAGCTGCTGACCCTGGCCCTGTTCCAGCGCTATCTTGACGAGGGGCCGGCCTTCATGCCGGCTTATGTGCGGCTGCTCCAGAGCGGCGGCTCCGAGCGCCCCGAACACGCTCTGGCTCAGCTCGGCGTGGATATCAACCGCCCGGAGTTCTGGGACCGGGGGTTTGGCGTCGTCCGGGGCTTGCTGGGCGATTTGCAGGAGCTGGTGTAAGCCATGTACGCGCGTGTGATTCCGCTCCAGTTCAAGCCGGACTGTCTCGACGACTTTTTGACCGTGTATCGCAAAAGCGCCGTGCCCGACCTGCTCCAGCGGCGCGGGTTTGGCGGCGGGCTGGTGTTGACCGATGCCGACTCGCCGCGCGGCCTGCTGGTTTCGCTGTGGGAGCAGCGGGACGATCTGCGCCGCTCCCAGCCGCACAGCCAACGTATCGTATCGGCCATGCTGCTGCCCTTTCTGAGGCAGCCGCCGACGCCCGACCTGTACGAGGTGTGTGTGCAGGCCGGCCACGCCCTGGGCGGACGGGCGGCGCGGACGCTCAGCCTGCCGATAGCCGGCGACACGCTTGACCAGGCGCTGGAGGTGTATACTGACGTGCTGCTGCCCGAGCTGAAACAACAGCCCGGCTTTCAAGGGGTGTTCTGGTTTGCCGACCGCCAGGCCGGAAGCGGGCTCGGGCTGAGTCTGTGGACCTCGGCCGAGGCGATGCGGGCGGCCGACGAGCCGGGCGCGTTTTTTCCGCGCGCGGCCCAGACCCTGGCCGCGTTTTTTCAGGCTCCGCCGGTGCGGGGCTATTATACGGTCAGCGGCCAGCTGTGAGGCGCAGCCCTAGACAAACGGCTTCTTCTCCCAGCCCTGCTCATACGGCGTCCAAAAGCTGGGCGCGACGCTGAGGCGCTGAAACTTCCACTCGCCGTCCACCCGCACATAGGCTTCGGTATAGGTGGCCGCCCCCCATACCGCCTGGTTGTTCTTGGCATAGCTACAAGCCTGGAACAGATACCAGTGGCCGGTGGCCGTGTCGCCGTGCACCTCAATGCGCGGGTTCATGACATAGTGGAGGGCGAAGGGCAGCTGTTTTGGGGCGCCGGTGAAAAACTTCCGAATCGCCGCCTGGCCCTCGCACGTACCGAACGTATCCCCCCCGTCCCACACCCCGTCTTCGACAAACAGGCTGGCGATGCCGTCCGGGTTGTAGCCGTCGTCACAAAAAGCGCAGTAGCGGGCTTTGAGACGTTTGATGGCTTCGATATCTTCGAGGACTTGCAGCCGTTGGGCGAGTGCTTCGATATTCATGCAATCCTTGTGGTCCACGGCCAGCGGATTGTCAAGCCGAAGCCAACTCGGCTCGTTCCCCTGCCCGGCTTATGCTACAGTCCGCCCGAGCGAAGGAGGAACAATGGCACATAAAATTTCGGTTGGTATTGATTGGCAGGGCAGTATTGACTACGCCGCGATTGTTGAACGGGTGAAAATTGCCGACGCGGCCGGCGTCCACTCGGTCTGGATTCCCGAGGCCTGGGGTCGGGACGCCTTTACCATCCTGTCGCTCCTGGCCTATGAAACCACCCACATTCGGCTCGGCACCGGGATTGTGAACATCTACTCCCGTACCCCGGCCGCCCTGGCCCAGCATTTTGCGACCCTCGACGAGCTGTCCGGCGGGCGGATGATTATCGGTCTGGGGACCAGCGGGGCACAGGTCATTGAGCACTTCCACGGCGTTCCGTTCGAGCCCCCGCGCACCCGGCTCAAGGAGTACATCGAGATCATCAACACCCTGATGAAGGGTGACAAGCTCAACTACCAGGGCAAGCTGTTCAATCTCCAGCGCGGCTTTACCCTGCGCTTTCAACCGGTGCGGGATCAGATTCCCATCTACCTGGCGACGCTGAACGCCAAAAGCCTCAAGCTGACCGCCGAGCTGGCCGACGGCTGGTTGCCGATCTGGCTGCCGATGAAACAGCTCAAGGCCGAAATCGACGCCGTGCGCAGCATGAGCGTGGCTGCCGGCCGGTCCGCCAACGCCGTCTCGGTCCGCGCGCCGAGCACGGTGGCCGTCACCCCCCATGTCGAGCGCGCGCGCGCCGCCCACGCCGGCACCGCAGCCTTCTATATCGGCCGGATGGGGGTGTACTACGCCGCCCAGCTGACCCGGCTGGGCCATGCCGATACCGTGGAGCAGGTCAAGCGCGCCTGGCAGAACGGCTCGCGGGCCGCAGCCGAAGCGGTCACCAACGAGCTGGTCGATGAAACCTTCTGCGCCGGTCCGGTTGAGGCATGTCTCGACCGCATGCAGGCGCAGGAAGCCTGCGGGGTTGACGTGCACACCGTCAGCGTTGAGGCGGCGGATAATGCGGAGTACGAGCGGATCCTGACCAGGCTGGTGGGCTAGGGCGATGCGGCGCAGCCTGCCGCCGGGGACTGCCCGGTGTGCGGCGGTCTGGCCTGGATTGGCGGTCGCCACACTGCTTGCGCCTCGGGTGGCGCTGGCGGCCATGGATGGCGAGACCCAGTTCGTCCTGAACAGTTTTTCTTTTCTCATCTGGGGCGCGTTGGTCATGTGGATGTGCGCCGGCTTCACCATGCTGGAAGCTGGCTCGGTGCGCACCAGGAATGCGTCGGTCATCTGCCTCAAGAATATCGGCCTGTATGCCATCGCCGGCCTGACCTTCTACAACATCATGTATGTGGGCGTCGAGGAGGGCGGCTGGTTCGGTTCGCTTGAGCTGTTCTACGGCACCACCGCAGCGGATACGGCGCTGCTGGGCGGCGATGAGTCCGCCGCCGTCGCCGTCATAGACAGCGGCTCTGCCACCATGGCTGACTGGTTCTTCCAGATGGTCTTTGTGGGTTCGACAGCCTCAATCGTGTCCGGCACGCTGGCCGAACGGGTCAAGCTGTGGTCGTTCTTCCTGTTCATTGCGGTACTGACGGCGATCATCTATCCGACCATCGGCGCCTGGACCTGGGGCGGCGGCTGGCTGGGAGCGATGGGCTTCAAGGACTTTGCGGGATCGACCATCGTCCACTCGACCGGCGGCTGGGCGGCGCTGGCCGGCGTGCTCGTGGTCGGGGCGCGCCGGGGCAAGTTCCGCGCCGACGGAAGCGCCAGGCCGACGCCGCCCAATAACGTGCCGGGGGTGGCGCTCGGCGTTCTCATCATCTGGCTGGGCTTTCTGGGCTTCAACGGCGGCTCGCAGCTCGCCCTCAGTGGGGCGGCCGACGCGATCATGGTCAGCAACATCATCGCCAGCACCAACCTCGCCGCTGCGGCCGGTCTGATAACCGCGCTTGCCCTGTCGCGGCCGATTCTGGGCCGGATCGATCTGCTGGCCTCCCTCAACGGCGCCATCGGTGGCCTGGTGGCGATCACCGCCGGGCCCGATATCGTGGACCATTACTGGGCCGTTCTCATCGGCGCGATTGGCGGCGGCGTGTGCGTGGTCGGCATGAGAGTGCTGGAGCGTCTGAGAATCGACGACGAAGTCGGTGCTATTCCCGCCCATATGGGCGCCGGAGTGTGGGGGACGCTGGCGGCCTGCATCGCGGCCGGGGGCAACCTATTCGTACAGCTCACCGGCGTCGTGACCATCGGCGTGTTCGTGTTCGGCAGCTCGTTTCTCGTCTGGCGGCTCATCGACAGGACATTCGGCGCCCGCGTCCCTCAGCAGGTCGAGGAGTCGGGCCAGGATAGAGATCAACTCGGCATCGAGGCCTTTCCCGAGTTTCTGCCGATGAAGGAAGACTGACGCCTGCTCCGTTTCAGTCTCCCGCCTAGACTCAGCCGTCGGACTCCTGGCGGGCGGCTTTGAGCGCAGCCACGACGTAGCGCTGTTGCGCCTCGGTCAGTTCCGGATAGATGGGCAGGGCCAGCGATTCGCGGGCGGCCGCCTCGGCCTGCGGGAAATCGCCTTCCCGATAGCCGAGCGGGGCAAAGCACTCCTGGAGGTGCAGCGGACGCGGATAATACACCCCGGTAGCCACCCCGCGTTGCCGCAACACCTCGGCCACCCGGTCACGCCCGGGCAGCCGAACCGTAAACTGGTGATAGGTATGGCCGGGCGTATCCTGGGGCAGGCGAAGCCAGTCCGAGAGCCCTGCAGCCCGACACAGACGCCGGTAGCGGTCGGCATTGTCACGCCGCTTGGCCGTCCAGGCCGCCACATGCGGCAGCTTGACCCGCAGGACGGCCGCCTGCAGGGCGTCGAGCCGAAAATTCCCTCCCACCACGGCGTAGTGGTCTTTGCGGGTCGCGCCGTGGACTCGCAGGCTGCGTAGCCGCTCGGCCAGCTCCTGATCGTTGGTGACGACCATGCCGCCGTCGCCAAAGGCGCCCAGGTTTTTGCTGGGAAAAAACGAAAAGCAGCCCATCACACCGCCCGTGCCCGCAGACCGGCCGTGGGGGTCGGCGGCGCCAATCGCCTGAGCGGCATCCTCAATGATCGGAATGCCGTGCGTTTCTCCCAGTCGCGCCATCTCCGTCAGATCGACACACCGACCGTACAAATGGACCGGGATGATGGCCTTTGTCCTGGCGCCCAGTCTGGCCGGGACCGCGCTGAGGTCGATATTGAAGGTCTGGGGCTCGATATCAACAAACACCGGTCGGGCGCCGAGCCGGGCAATGACACCGGCGGTGGCGAAAAACGAATACGGCGTGGTCACCACCTCGTCGCCGGCTCCGACACCGAGCGCCATCAGGCCGGCCAGCAGGGCATCGGTGCCGGACGAGACGCCGACCCCGAAGCGGGCGCCGCAAAAGGCCGCGACTTCCTCCTCGAGGCGGCTGACCTCGGGACCGAGGATAAAGTGCTGCGACGCGCACACCCGGTCAATCGCGGCCCGGATGTCGGCCTCGATGCTCGCATACTGGGCTTTGAGATCGACGAGTGGCACGTTCACGCGCTGTTCCTCTTCTCTCCACGATCTGATTGCTTTTTCCAATGTGAAATGCAATAGCTCAAGGCTCATCCTGCGCGGTTTTCGGCGGCGTTTTTACATCAGAGACACAAGCGTCATGACACATCCTCACGTGGAAGCTAGCAGCATTGAAACCGTGGCCGACCTGCTGGGTCAACTGGGGGGGGTGTCTCCGGCCCGGATGCGGTTTCGCCCGCTGCCAGGGACGGCAACGGAAGCGGATGTTCTCGATGTGCGCCAGCGCCACGGCCTGTTATGCGAGCTGGTCGAGGGCGTACTGGTGGAGAAACTGATGGGGTTTCGGGAATCATTTCTGGCCATTGCCTTGAGTGCCGTATTATGGGGATTCGTGAAGACGCGCAATCTGGGGTTGGTGACCGGTGCCGACGGCATGCTGCGGCTCGCCCCTGGTCTGGTCCGGATTCCAGACTTGGCGTTTATCTCCTGGCAGCGTCTGCCCGAGCGACGGGTGCCGACTGATCCCATCCCGGGCCTCGTGCCGGATCTCGTTGTCGAGGTGCTGAGCGAGGGCAATACTGTGGCAGAGATGGACCGTAAACGGCACGAGTATTTCGCCGCCGGTGTGCGGCTGGCCTGGTTCGTCGATCCTGTCGCGCGAACCGTCGAAGTGTATACGGCGCCCAATCAATCCACGCGGCTGGGGGCCGAACAGACGCTCGACGGCGGAACGGTCCTGGCCGGATTTTCTCTGTCTCTGGCAGAGCTGTTTGCTGAGCTTGATCGCCAAGGTTTCGCTTAGTTGTGTTCCAATCACGCGCCACAGGAAGCGCGACAGCGACGGCAGGGCGGGCTAATAGCGCTTGCGCCAGATGATATCGGCGCTGCTGGAGCCTTTGGAGTCGGCGCTTGTCCGTAAATCGAGGTTGGGCGTCATCTCGTAATCAATCGCCACCTCCTGGCCCTGTTTGCCGCCGATGCTCTGGCTGGCGGAGATGCGCGTTTTGCGGGTCAGCGCGCGTCCAAAGCCGACCTGGCCGCCGGAAAAATCCAGGTCGCTCAGGTCAATCCCCAGCGTGTCCAGGCCGAGGGCATCGGACACCGATTGGCCGAGCGTTGCTGCGGCATAGCCGCTGGTCAGCGCCACGGCCTCTTGTTGCAGGTCGACCTCCTCGCCTTTGTTCAGCGCGCTGGTAGGCTTGCCGAACAGCAACACCGCCAAAATATCGGCCTGCTCCAGAGGCGGCGTGCTTCGCAAGTCCAGACGCGGGGTTTCGGCCGTGCCACCGACCACCGCGTCAATCACGTAGTCGTCATGCTCATACTGGGCGAGGATATCCAGCCGTGGATTCAGCTGTGTCTCTTTGTCAAAAGTCACGCTGCCCCTGTTCAGGAGAAAGCGCCGCCCCTGGAAGCCGGCCCAGCCGCGCGCCAACTGAATGACACCGGCCAGACCTGGCGCCTCGTCCCGTTTTTTGCTGACGCTGAGCCCGCCGCCCAAAGTGATGTTGGCATTTTGATGCTGAAGACGGGTATCGCGACCCAGGTCCAGGGCCACGTCCAGGCTCAGATTCTCCACAACAGAGGGAGAGGTATCGCCGCCCGTCTCTGCATGGTCAGGGGAGGGCGTCTGTTCGTCGGCCAGCGCAGGCGCGTCGGCACTCGGCCGCACGACAATGGTCTCGTCGTGGTGCAGTGGCTGAGCCGACAGAAACGACAGCTCGGGGCGAAGCGTAGCCTCTCGCACAGTGATGTGACCGCCGAGGTGCGGGGCGGTGAGTGAACCGCTGGCCCTGAGCTGGCTGTCAACCGCAACTCGATACTGGTGGGTCCATACCACCGGCCAGCCGTCGGCCGTCAAGCTCAGGTCCAGGGTCTGCGGCCAGTATTTCGTCAGTGCAATGAGTCCCGTCCCGCTCAGGCTGCCGTCGCCGGCTTTGGCCGTCAGCTGGCTGATGCGGATGTGTCCGGGGCTGAGGCTGGCGCTGAGGCTGATCGGACTCACGTCGAGTCCCAGCGCTTTGACTGTGGCCCGGCCGTCCTCCAGGTCAAAGCTGCCGCTGAGCAGGGGGTTGTCGGCCGGACCGGTGGCGCGCAGATCGAGCTGAAGCGTGCCGGCGATGTCGTCCGCAGCCCCGGCGCTGAACGCGTTGAGAACGGCCAAGTTGAGGCCGTCCGAACGAATAGTCACATCCAGATCACCGAGGACGGCAGCCCGAAACCCCTCAGCCCAGCCGAGCGACACGGGCAGGCTGCCGTCGGCGTGCAGGGTGTGCTGCTCGTCCTGGTGAAAGGCGAGTTGAAGCCGGGCTTTGCGGTCCTGGTAGTGAACCGTGGCGTTCAAACCTGCGTACGCCTGGCCGGCAATCTGCCCCTCGCGCACGGCTGTGCTAGCAGCGATGGATGGCGCCTCGGCCGTCCCGGCAATCCGGACCTCGGCCGACAGCGTGCCGTGCAGGCGCGGCTGCTGGGGCAGCAGATCCGTAAACTCGTCGAGCGAACAGTTGGTGAGCCGGAGCTGCAAGTCTTGGACACCGGTCGTTGACAGACCGCCCTGCAGGATGAGCTGTTGCTCCGGCTGGCCATGTTTGGCCAAAACAAAACGGTCGAGCCTGANNCCTGGCCGGTTGGGCCAGCTGCCAGGAGCCGAGCGGCAGCGCCACGGACAGCTCCTGGAGCTGCGCCGTAATCCGCTCCGGCTGAGCCAGGAACTGCGCCCGCAGACGATGGCGACGCTCAGGGGTCTGGGTTGCGGTCAGATCGAGATGCAGCTGGTGGCCCGGCTGGTCGGTTTCGGATGGGCCGGGAGCGAGTTGCACCTCGGCGCTGAGCGTTTGCAGGCCGAGTCCGGCCTGAAGATCACTCAGCCCGACGCTGAGGCTGGCCCGGGGCTGAGGCTGGCCCAGCCGCTCGGCGGCAAAGTCGATTGTGGCTGCGGCCAGCGACAGCTCGGCCAGCCGGACCGCCTCGGCCCTGAGTTTGCCCCGGGTGCGGACATTGCCCAGACTGCCCTCGGCCGTTCCCTCCAGCCTGAGTCGCCCCGAGCCCTCGCGGCCGACCAGGGTCAGCCAGGGGGCCAGCCGATCAAGCCGCAGCGAGTAGGACAAGCGGCCGCTGTGGTCGATGGCCGTGCCCAGCTCGCCCGCGATATGCAGCCGGGCGTCCGGGGTGAGCAGCGCCGCCTCTGAGACGTGGAGCCGTCCACCGGCGATACGGGCGATCAGGCGGCCGTGTTCGAGGCTCACCGGTCCAAGGCGGGACGGCTGAAGCGTCAGCTCTGCCCGGGCGTCCATGCTCGACAGCCCAAGGCCGGTGCCGTGCAGGCTGCCGTGCAGCTTGAGATCGCCGCCGAGTGTGTCGTATCCGGCTGCGGCCGGGTCCAGTTGGTCGGCGGCAAAGCTGAGGCTATACGCGGGCGTTTCAGCCAGGGCCAGCCGGCCCTGCCAGCTGGCGTGGCCAAGGGCGCCGCTCAGTTCTCCGTCGAGCGTGGCCGTCTGGTCGGCCAGCCCCAGCTCGACAGCGGCGATCTGTAGCCCCTCGACCCGCAGGTCGGCCTCGGCCTCAAGCCCGGCCACGGCCGTGCCGACCCCACGGCCGCGCAGACTGCCGTGTATCAGCGCCCGGACATCGCCCAGCCTGTCGTCTCCCAGCAGCCGACTCAGCTCGACCTGCGCCAGCCCGAGCGTTCCCTGATAGCGCGGCGGTTGCTGGCTGAGGTCGGCCGTGGCCTGGACGCCAAGCGTGGCCCCGGCCGCCTTGAGTTGCCCGGTCGCGTGCAGGTCATTCAGCCGGCCGCTGAGCTGTACCTGGCCGGTCAGATCGTGCCTGAGCGGCAGATCGGGGGCGAGTCGGAGCATATCGGCCTGCCCGAGCTTTTCCAGGCTGAGGGTCATATCCAGGTCAAGATCGGTCTGGGGCGCGTCCACATTGCTGAGCCGGCCGGCCAGTTGCAGCCGGGAATGGTCTGTGCTGAGGCTGAGCCGGTGCAGCTGGACTGCGGGCCGTGCGCTGCTGTGCTGGTAACGCGCGGCGGCTTCGACGCGCAGGGGCGGAAGGCCCTCGGTCAGGGCGTGCAGGCTCAGATGGCGGATGTGGAGGTCGAGTTCGGTGGGAAGGATATCGAGCCGCGCGTCAAGCCGCACCTCGTTCAGCCGGTAGGCGTGGTCGCCCCGGCTGAGCGACAGCTGCCCGTTCTCTATCGTCAGATTTTCCAGGCCAATGCCGAGGCTGGACGAACTCTCGGACTCTCCCTCAGCGCCTTGCGAGACGGCTTCGAGCAGATCGAGCCCGCCCGTGTCGTCCTGGGCTATGCGCACCAGCGGCTCAACGAGCGAGAGGGCCGAGACCTCCAGCCGGCCGTCGAGCAGAGGCAGGAGCCGATACCGCGCGGTCAGCCGGGGAATGTGCAGCAGGGTCCGGCCCCGGTACTCAAGCCGCAGCTGGTGCAGGACCAGCGCGCCCCACAGCGTGCCCTCCAGCCGTTCAAGGCTGATCTGTCCGGCCAGGCTGGTGTTGAGGGCGTCAAGAATGTGCTGGCGGGCCAGGCTGCGGAACTGCTCGGTGCGCAGGAATATCAGGCCACCGACTATTGCCAGGCCCAGCAGCAGCCCGATCAGCACCAGGCTTCGACGCAGGATTGTCCACAGGCTCGCCATCGGCAGATTCCTCAGAAAAATTGCCCCACGCTGAAGTGGACCTGCCAGGGATCATCGTCTGAGGGCGGGTCAAAGGGGAAACCCAGGTGCAGCTGAATCGGGCCGAAGGGAGTGGTGTAGCCGAGGCCAAAACCTGCGGCAAACTGCACGTCGTCAATCGGAATAGCGTGGGCCCGGGTCTCAAGCTGGCCGAAATCGACAAACACGGCTCCGCTGACCGCCTTCCACACCGGGCGGCGGAGTTCCAGCGAGCCCTCGATCAGGCTCAGGCCGCCGAGCGGGTCGTCGGATCGGCTCAGCGGGCCGAGGCGCCGCCGACCGTAGCCCCGCACACTCTTCTCGCCGCCGGCGTACAGGCGTTCGGAGATGGGCAGCTTTGTTATCGGGCCGAAGGCGTCGGCCAGGCCGATTTTGAGGCGGCTGGCCACCACGGTCTGCCAGCCGAGCGCATAATATTTTTTGGCCTCGGTCGTCAGCGTGTAGAACTGGTAGTCCGGGCTGCTGGTTTGGGCAAAGCTGAGCGCCACCATCTCGCCGTGTGTGGGGTTCAGCCGGTCGGTGATTGTGTTCCAGGCCAGCTCCAGGATTGGCCCGGCCAGCAGCCCCTCGCGCTCGATGCCGCCGATGCCGCGAATCGTTGACGCCGAGATGTTGTTCAGCCGGGCAAACTCCAGCCGGTAGCCGGCAGCCCCGGACAGGCTGGACGAGAAGCGGTGCTCGAGCCGCGACCGGAAACGGGTGTAGTTGAGCAGAAAGGTTTCTTCGTCCTCCTGGCCCTGGCTGAGATCGAAAATCAGCCGCGAGCGCCTGGTCAGGAAGTGGGGCTGGACGAGTTCGACGCCCAGGGAGCGGGTGATGGACGAGAATTTCAGCAGCGCCGACAGGCGTCGTCCGCCGCCCAACCAGTTCCGGTGCTGCCATTCGACCTGGCCGCGGAACTCATCCTCGGTGCCATAGCCCAGACCGAGCCTGAAATCCCGGGGCGGGCCTTCCTTGACCCGCAGCCGCAGCGGGACGACTTGGGGCCGCCCGTTGGACACAGAGGAAACGTGGCGTCCTGTGACAGGCTGGCTGGTGACACGTTTCTGTACCGGGGCGAGCTGAACGGAGTCAAACAGGCCCAGGTCGAGAAGGTTCTTACGGGTCGCGTTGAGGGACTGGACGGAGAACGGCTGGCCGGCCAGATAGGTGAATTCGCGCTTCAGGAGCTGGGGGGCAAGGGCGTCCAGGCCCTCAATCCGGGTCTGACCGAACACGGTCGGCGGGCCGGGGGTGACACGGTAGCGCAGGTCGGCGCTGCGCTGGTCGAGGATCAGTGCGGCCGTGCGCTCGACCTCGGTCCAGCCATAGCCGCGGTCCAGAAAGAATGCCGTGAGCCGGGCTTCGGCCGCCCGGTAGGCGTCCTCGGTAAAAATATCGCCTGGCTTGACCGGCAGCTCGGGCATGTCAGAGGACGGTGTGGGTTGGTCCTGCGGCTGTCCGTCGAGCTGAATATCCACCTCTCCGACCCGAATCGGCTGCCCCTCGTCGATACGGATACGGATGCTGAGCAGGCTGCCCGTGCCACGGTCCCAGGCGCGCTTGTCCTGGCGAGTCAGCTCATAGTCCAGCCGGGTGTTGTAGTAGCCGCGGGACCGATACAAGCGGAGCAGGCGTTTCAAATCCAGGCCGAAAGCGATCGGATCGAAGGCTGGATGGGTGCGCCACGGCGTATACCAGGGCCGAGGCCGGGTGGTCAGGGCTGCCCGCAGCTCGGCCTCGCTGAGCTGGGTGTTGTCGGAGAAGTGCAGGGCACCCAGCCGCCATTCCTGGGCGGGGTCGAGGGCGTCGAGGGTGAGGGCCAAAACTGGGGAGCAGACTGGGGAGCAGAGGCCGCCGACCAGCACCATAACAAGGCAGACCAGCCACTGTCGTCTCGGCGCTGAGCGCCCTCTTCGTAGATGCGTATGCACGGCCAGCGGCCTTCATATACCCCGGACGGGTACTTGTGAAGCGTATCCGATGGGAGAGGGCAGGGGAACGCCCCGTGGTCGGGCTGAAGGCTGAGATACGCAAGACGGGAAGTGAGCTGCCCAGGTCCGGCTCGCTATTGAGGCGACACGCCCAGCCCGCCGGTACAGTTGAAAGCGGCAGGGCTCAGATAGGAGACAGTCAAAGGCTTCCCCCCGGGAGAACCCGACGGGCGTCGGCTTGCTCAGGCGGAACGGTTGTGTCGGCGCGCTGGCGTGTCGCTGCTCAGGGCCAAGGACCGCAGGCTCACGCCGTCAAGACTGGCCCGGATAGCCTGCTCCCGTTGCCCCAGGAGCTGCGTCAGCCAATCTTCTGTCTCCCCTTCGGCCGATCTTTCCTCGGCCCGTTCGATGACCTCGCACACCTCGGCTACCCCAATATCTTCCGCCGGCCGGGCCAGGATCAGCCCCTCGGGTTCGACCGTGCGGCACACAAAGCCGCCGCGCAGACAGGCTTCCACGACCTCTTCGAGGTCTGCGGCTGACACCCCGAGGGCGGTCGCCAAGTCGGCCAACGGGCAGGGCGGGGCGTGGTCAAAAACGTCAGGGCTGACAGGGCAAGCCGGAGCTGAGTCAGGGTGCCCTGCTGGCGGCGCGCCATCAAGGCAAAGCGCGTATCGGCATGCTGGTGGACATAGGCGACGAGGCCGCCGACCAGAATGATAAACCAGCTCACGTACAGCCACACGAAAAAGACGATGGCAGCGGCAAAACTCCGATAAATGGCAATGCGGTCCGGTGCCTCAGCCACGAAGACGGTAAAGCCGGCGCCGGCAAGCGTCCATAGCAGGCTGGCGGCCGCCCCGCCCAGCAGCGCCGAGCGCAAGCGGACCGGCGTATTGGGCAGAAGCTTGTACACAAAGGTGAAGACACCGAACAGAACCAGCAGGGGTACCAGCCAGGACAGCAGGACCGGCACGCCGGCGAACGCTTCTCCTG
>JAGWBB010000068.1:18595-33944 GCA_021296095.1 Desulfurellaceae bacterium
ATATAGTTCAGCGCGTCTTCGATCTTTCCCACCAGGGACAGCACGAAATAGAACAACACGACAAAGCCGAGCACCCCCAGGACACCGATCTGGACATTGTTCACGAACTCCACCACCCAGCCCGTCACCACACGGCTGCCCGTTTCGCCCAGCGGCTCAAGCAGGGAGATCAGGAAGGGGGCAATGTCCTGACTCGCCCCGAAGGCGGTCAGCACCGAAAAGCTGACGGCCAGAAAAGGAACCAGGGACAGCAGGGTGGTATAGACCAGGCTCTTGGCGTGCAGGTCGAGCATGCCGCGCTTGAATTCCTGGGACAAAACGACGCCAAAGCGGGCGCTGCGCACCTTCAGCCCGGCCAGCCCGGCCAAATCGACAGCGTCGGCTGTCCACATCGTCTCTCTGTCCACGGCAAAAATCCGACTCGGCTCAAATGCCATATCCGCACTCCCCTGGCGCGCCTGCTATGGGCCGTGCCTTCTTATGCCTCGGCTGTATCATAACTCGTCGCAGCACACGAAGACCGAGACGGTATTTCAGAGGCGACGAGGACCCCGTCATGATTATCGAGATAGACCGTTTTTTGCCGAATCCCGCCAGACAGCGTGGAGACCATCTCACCCGTATAGATGAGACCCAGAGTCACGCCCCGGTCTGCGAGGCGGGAGCGATAACCTCCCAGCTCACCGCTGAGCGTATCTTGCTGCCATGCCCAGCCAACCGGCTTTGCGCCCAGAAAAGAGCACACAAAGAGAAGAACACAGGGAACACGGCAGCAGCACGTGGCCCGCTTGGGCAGAGAGGAGTCCGGCACGGTTGCTTTTCTGTATCAGCCCAGCGTTTCTGAGAGATCGCCCGCAGCATTCTGGGGTCTTCCGCACGGAGCAGACCACGAGTTCCGGACACTCCGCCATACTGCGGCCAAGGCAGGGTAATTCACTGACACCGAGAGTATCGCCAGCCCGCAGCTCTTTCAATGTTGCGGATTGTCGCACTCTTCTCGTGCTGGCCGAATCTGTCCTTTTGGTACGCCATTTGCCTTACTTTCTCATCTCTCTTGATAGCTTGCAGCGGTCGAGAGCAGCGAGTACTGTTCAGCCTCCATATGCTGAACCGAGCCGGACTTGAGGAGTAGCGATGAGTTTCCCGAACTGGACGAGTACGCTGGAGCAGCTGTCCGGGCAGCTTACCGCCCTGCTGCCCGGTGCTGCGGCTGCGGTCGGCCTGCTGCTCGTGGGCTGGCTTGTGGCGAGCCTGCTGCGCCTGCTGACCAGAAAGCTGGTCGTCGCGGTCGTCGCCCGCATCAATACCCGTTTGCGGCCCGCCGAGAGCCTGAGCGGAACACGTGTGACCGAGGATGCCCCCCGGGTCATGGGCGCCTTCGTGTATTGGGTCGTCCTGCTGTTCTTCCTGGCTGCGGCGATCGACAAGCTGTCCCTGCCGGTTGTCACGAGCGTATTGCAGAGCCTTGCCTACTACATGCCCAGAGTCCTCTTGGCGGTTGCAATCATCTTCATCGGACTGGGCGCGGGTATTGTGGCCAACCGCTGGACGACACGCGTCGCTGCGGCCGCAGGCGTGGAGTATGCCCCGGCTCTGGGACGGCTCGTCCAGGTCGCCGTCCTCGTTGTGGCGCTGATCGTCGGCGCCCAGGAAGTCGGCCTGGAAAGCGGGTTTTTCACCGCCACGATCCTCATTGTGTTGGCCGCAATCCTGGGCGGGTTGGCGCTGGCCTTTGGGCTGGGCTCAGGCCCGATTGTGACGAATATCATGGCCTCCTACTACGCGGCGCAGGCCTACCGTGTCGGCGATGTCGTCCGGGTGGCGGGCATTGAGGGCATCGTTCAAGAAATCAGGCCGACGTCTATCGTGCTCGACACCGCCGACGGTCAGGTCCATCTGCCGGCCAGGAAGTATTGCGACGATGTCTCGGTCGTGCTGAGGAAAACGTGATGGCGACCCCGCTCCAGACCATGGCCCGGCTCCACCTGGACCGCCACCCTGAGGAAGCCGCGCGCGTGCTGGAACGCCTCTCTCCAGACGCAATCGCGGCAGTCCTGCAGGAGGCGCCGGCCGAGAGTGCCGCCGGCGTCCTGGCCTGCTTTGCCCCCAGCCTGGCGAGTGCCTGCCTGGCCGGCTGGCCCGAGGGAGAACTCTCGGCGGTCGTGGCTCTGCTCCCGGCACCCATTGCCGCTGCGGTGCTACGCCAGCTGGAACCGCGCGTCCGGGAAGCCGCGCTCGGCGGTCTTCCGGCGACCGTCCGCGTGCCACTCAGCCGAGCCCTGAGTTACCCGGATCAATCAGCCGGAGCGCTCGCCGACCCTGCGGTCCTCACCTTCCACGCCGACCTGACGGTAGAAGAGGCTCTGACCCGCCTCAGCCAGAGTCGCGGTCCGGTCGCCGGCCGCCTTTTCGTCCTTGATCGCGCCCAGCGTCTGCTCGGTGTTGTGACGCCGGGTCAGCTGCTCAGCAGCAGGCGCGACGCGTCCCTCGCATCTCTGGAACTGAGCCCGGCGCAGGCGGTCCCGGACCGTGTCAGCGCTGCGACCCTGCGAGCCATATCCGCTGAATCGGTCGCTGTGGTGGACCCGCAGGGCACCTTCGTGGGCGCCATCGGCTCCGATGCCCTGGCTCGTCTCGATCCGCACCAGCAACGCCCTCCAGCGACGCACCTCATTGCTGCGGTCGGCGAACTGTACTGGCTCGGCCTCCGGGAGCTGTTCGGGGGATTGAGTTCCGGCTCCCGTTCGGCCGAGTCCCCAGGAGAAACGCCCCGTGCCAACGCCTGAGCCCAGTATCGAACGCCTGCTGACCGAGGATTTTTTTGCCCGCCACCCCGAGGAGGCGGCGGATCAGCTCGAACTCTCCACACCGGCCGAGGCGGCCGAGATGCTCGCCCAGCTGACCCCACGGATTGCAAGCCCAGCCTTTCGGCGCGTGGCGCCGGCCAAGGCCCTGGACATTCTGGTCGAGATCGACCGCGAGCATGCGCTACCGCTCCTCCGCGACCTCGACCCTCCCCAGGCCGGCGCCCTGCTCAGCGGCCTCGACGAACAGCACTGTCAGGAGCTGCTGGCCGGTTTGGCGCCGGCCGAGGCCAGGCAGCTCCGATCTCTCATGGAGTATCCTGCGGACAGCGCCGGTCGGCTCATGGACCCCCGTATTGCCGTCTTTCGGCCCGGCATGACAGCCGAGGCGGCGCTGGAGCGGTTGCGGTCGATGCGGCAGGGGCGGCGTTTCTCCGACCTGCTGCTCGTGGACGAGGCGGGGCGTCTGTCAGGGACCGTTCCGTTGCACGAGGTCGTGCTGGCCGAACCGGACACCCTGCTGACCTCCCTGGTTGCGGGTCCGCCGGCTGCCGTGTCGGCATTCGCCACGCGGGAAGAGGTCGTCGCCAGCCTGGAAAATAACCAGCTGGCGAACATTCCCGTGATCGACTATGACGCCAAGCCGGTCGGCAGTATTCGGCTGGCCGAGTTGGTGTCGGCGGTGGAAACCGAACTGTCCGCCGATCTGGTCAGCATCACCGGCGCCAGCAAGGACGAACGCGCCCTGTCGCCCGTCGGCTTTGCCGTCCGCAAGCGCCTGCCGTGGCTCCAGATCAACCTGGTCACCGCCTTTCTGGCTGCGTCGGTGGTCGGCCTGTTCGAGGCCACCATTGCCCAGTTCACCGCCCTGGCCGTCCTCTTGCCGGTCGTGGCCGGGCAGTCGGGCAACACCGGCGCGCAAGCCCTGGCCGTTGTCCTGCGCGGCCTGGCTCTGCGCGAAATAACCCTGCGCCACTGGCCGCAGGTCGTGACCAAGGAGTTCTCGACGGGAGTGCTGAACGGCCTGGGGGTCGCCCTGGTCACCTGTGCGGGCGTGTACGTGTGGAGCGGATCGACCGGACTGGTGCTCGTCATCGGCATCGCCATGGTGCTGTCGATGGCGATTGCCGGCGTGGCCGGCGCCCTGATCCCGGTGGTGCTGTCGATGCTGGGCCAGGACCCGGCCCAGTCCTCCTCCATCGTCCTGACCACCGTCACCGACGTGTTCGGCTTCTTCAGCTTTCTCGGTTTGGCGGCGGTGTTTTCCTCACTCTTATGAATCGGTCGCGTGGAACGGAGGGGCGATGATGACGATACTGTTGATTGTTGCCGGACTGACGGTGCTGATCTCGAGTCTGTGCTCGCTGTTCGAGGCCACGCTGTACTCGACCCGCCTCGGCGCGCTCGAAGCCGAGAAGGCCGAGGGCAAATACGCCCGCCGCGCCGACCGGCTGATCGCCATGAAGACGAACATCGCCCAACCGACCTCCGCGATCCTGGTGCTCAATACGGTCGCCAACACGGCCGGCGCGACCCTGTGCGGGATGTACGCCGCCCAGCTCCTGGGCGCAGGCTGGATCCCGGCATTTTCCGTCGGTTTGACCCTCGCCATCCTGTTTGTGGGTGAGATTCTGCCCAAGACCTACGGGGCCACCCACTGGCGCACGGTCTGGCCGCTGATCGTCTGGCCGCTGGCGCTGATGCAGCGCGGGCTGTCCCCGATCATCCGGGTTACCCAGGCGTTTGCCGGCTTCTTTACCGGCAGCCTCGGTACGCCCGCCGTCACCGAGGATGAGATCCGGGCCTATATCCATCTGGGGCGGCAGGAAGGCGAGCTGTCCGCCTCGGAACAGCGACTCCTCAACGCGGTGTTTCATTTTGACGATATGCTGGCGCGCCAGGTCATGGTCGCCCGCCAGGAGGTGGTGTTCTTCGATGTCCACTGGTCGCTTGAAAAATGTCTGGCCGTGGCCAAGGAAACGCAACATACCCGGTTTCCGCTGTGTGTCGGGTCCTTGGACGAGGTGCTTGGCTTGGTCCATGTCAAAGACTTGCTGGGCATCACCGACAGCCGGGATGACGTGCTCAGGTCGGTCGCCCGGCCCCTGCGCCACATCCCCGAGACCCTGCCGCTCAGCCGGCTGTTGCGAGAGATGCAGCGCACCCACCAGCATATGGCCCTGGTCGACGATGAGTATGGGTCGGTCATCGGCGTCATTACCATGGAAAATATCGTGGAGCAGATCGTCGGCGCGGTGCAGGACGAGTTTGACAGCGAGCAGCCGGACATCGTGCCGCATGAGCCCGGCGTCTTCACCGTGCGCGGCCAGCTGCCGATCGAACGGGTGAACCGCGAGCTGGGGCTTGAGCTGTATGCGCCTGACGTGGACACGCTGTCGGGGCTGCTGGTCAGCCGGCTGGACCGCCTGCTCAAGGTCGGCGATCAGGTCCGGCTGCGGGACGCGGTCGCCGAGGTCGTTGAGGAGCAGGGCGGCCGGGCGATCCGGGTTCGGATTCGTATTGCCGAGAACGACCAGGGCGAGGAGAGTCCTCCCGAACACAGCGAATCCTGACAGCCGTGCTGCGAAGCGCCTGGGCGTAATCAGGCCGATTTGATATTCTGTGTCTGAGGAGAGCATCGTATGAAAGTCGCCGTGATCTATAACAAACCTGAAGTTCATCCGTCGGACGTGATCAACTTGCTTGGTCCACAGACCAAAGAACGCTACAACCCCAAGACCGTCGAGTTGGTCGCCTCGTCGCTGGAGAAAGGCGGCCACAATGTCCGCGTCATTGAGGGCAATATTGATGTGGCCGAAGACTTGCAGAACTTCATGCCCCGCGTCATCGCCGGTGAGCGGCCGGGCATGGTGTTCAACATGGCCTACGGCATCCAGGGCCAGAGCCGCTATACGCACATCCCGGCCATGCTCGAAATGCTCGGCGTCCCGTATGTCGGCTCTGGCCCCCAAGCCCACGCCGTTGCTCTGGATAAGATTCTGGCCAAGATCGTGTTTCAGCAGCACGGCCTGCCGACCCCCGGTTTCTGGTTTTTCTCCAGCCCCGACGCCGACATGAACGGGGTTACCTATCCGGTTATCGTCAAGCCCAAAATGGAAGCCGTGTCGATGGGCCTCAAGATCGTCCATAACCAGGACGATCTGCGAGCAGCGGTCAAAGAGGTGGTCGAGAACTACCAGCAACAGGCTCTGGTCGAAGCCTTTATCGCCGGGCGAGAATTTGCGATCGGCCTGCTGGGCAACGGGGCTGAACTGGAGGTCTTGCCGGTTGTCGAATTCGATCTGCAAGGCGACCCGAACACCATTCAGACCCAGGACGACAAAATGCAAAAGCCGCTGGACAAAATCTGTCCGGCGTCCCTGTCTGAGGAACAGACAACACAGATGCAACAGCTGGCCCGTGACGCGTTTCAGGCGCTCAGCCTGTCTGATTTTGCGCGGATCGATGTACGGATGGACCTGGACGGCAAACCGTACATTCTGGAGATCAACTCCATGGCCAGCCTGGGCCGGACCGGCTCTTACCTCTACGCCGCCCAAACCGCCGGCTATACCTATGAAACCCTGGTCAACCGCATGCTGGATGTGGCGGCGGTGCGGTATTTTGGCCAGCCCGACCCGGCCAGCCTCGACACCCCGGAAGCCAAAACGACGGACGACACGCAGCCGCTCCGGGTTCGCGTTCGTTCGCATATTCGGAGCAATCTCACCACCATGGAGGACAACCTGCGTCAGATGGTCGAGATGGACACCTATGTGCATAACTCGGAAGGGGTCAATCAACTCGGTAACTGGTTGTCGGGTCGATTGAGTCAGCTCGGCTTTACCCGTCACGCCTATCCGCAAGCCGAGGTCGGCAACGTCTTGTACTTTTCCAATCATGACAGCGAGCGCAATGATATCCTGCTGCTGTCCCACCTCGACACCTTCTATTCGTACCGGGACTATGTCGGGTTCCGGGAACAGGGCGGGAGCTTCTACGGCTCTGGCGTTGCCGAGAGTAAGGGCGGCTTGGCCGTCATGCTGGCGGCGCTCCAGGCGCTGCGTTTCACTCGACGCCTGCGGCGGGTGCGTTGCGGCGTACTGCTCACCACCGACGCGGCCTTGGGTGGGCGTTTCAGCAGAACCATCGTGACCGAGCGGGCGGCAGCGTCGCGCTATGTGGTCGGGCTCAAACATGGCGACCCGAGCGGCGGCATTGTCACCACCTGCTCGGGGCGGGTGGATTTCCAGGTTGAGCTGACCAATGCCAAAAGCAGCGAGAACGACGATAGCCCGGACGTGATTAAACTCTTGTGTCAGAAGCTGAGCGCCTGGGAGCGGCTGAACTCATCTCAGACGGGGATTGTCCTGAAACCGACCCAACTCGAAGGCCGAACATCCTATGGCTTAGCGCCGGATTTTGCCACCACGACCCTCTTGACCCGTTTCCGACAGGAGGCTCAGAGCGAAGCGATTGAACAGCAGATTCGTGATATCGGACGGCGGAACCTGCCCGCCCGATGCCAGCTCCGCATCCGCAAAACCGTCTCACGCGCCCCGCTCGAAGAACGGGAGTCCAGCGCCCAATTTTATGAACACGTCCAAGACATCGCCCGTCGCCTGGAAGTCAAAGTTGTTCCGGTTGAACGGGAAACCTCGTCGGACATCAGTTATGCGCCGCAGCGTGTTCCTGCCCTGGAAGGGCTCGGTCCGCTTGGCGGCGGAACCCAGACGCCAGGGGAATACATCCTGCGCGATAGCCTGATTGACCGCGCGGCAGTGCTGGCGATGGTCATCCGCCAGGCTGCCGAGGAGCGCTCCGCATGAAAATCGAACAGATCGAAGGCAGCTTCCAGTCCACGCCCGACGGCAAGGCGGCGGCGGCCGACAACGGCATGGTGGCGACCGCGTTTCCCGAGGCGACCCAGGCCGGGATCGAGATGCTGCAAAAAGGCGGGAACGCCGTGGACGCGGCTTGCGCCGCAGCGCTTGCCCTGGGCGTGTGTGAACCCTCGGCCAGCGGGATTGGCGGCCAGAGCATGGTCATCCTCCATTACCGCGGCCAAACCACGACGATTGACGGCTCAACCCGGGTGCCGTCCCTGGCCCACATCAGCCGCTTTGAAAAGGGCGAGCGGTTTGTCGGCTACCGGGCGACCACCGTTCCCAGCACCGTGGCGGTGATGGGCTATTTGAACTTTCGCTACGGGCAACTGGACTGGTCCACCGTGCTTGAGCCGGCGATTCGGATTGCCACCGAAGGCTACACGATCACCAAGCTCCAGCACGACCTGCAAGACCGTGAACTGGCCAGATTCCTCAGGGTGCCGTCCCAGTCCGGGGCGCGCTACTTCTTGAAAGACGGCACGGCGCCCTACGGCGAGGGCGAACTATTTCGACAGCCTGACTTGGCGCGGACTCTCCAGCATATTGCCGAGCACGGCGCCCGCTCGTTTTATACCGGCACAATCGCCAAGCAGATCGACGCCGACATGCAGGCCCACGACGGCTTTCTGCGCGCCGACGACCTGGCCCTGATTCCCTGGCCGATTGAGCGCCCGCCACTCAGACGCCGCTACCGGGACGTGTCGGTGCTGACCTGTCCGCCGCCGGCGGCGGGCCGGACCCTGCTGCTGGTGCTGCTGATGCTGAGCCATCTGCCGTCGCGCTTCATTCGCGGCGGCTCGAAAGAGTCCTACCACTTTATTGCCGAGACGTTTCGTAAAGCCTTTCTCCAGCGTCGCGGCCGCCCTTTTGACCCGAATACCTACCCCCAGGTTCCAGACAAAAAAATGCTGAGCCAGAAGTTCGCCAAAGAGCAGGCGCGCTCCATTCATGCGGAGATCGACCCCGGCCTGCCCTTGATTGAGCCGCCGAGCGACGGCGGCGAAACAACCCATCTGTCGGTCATGGATCATGAGGGCAATGCGGTCGGCATCACCCAGTCGGTTGAGCTGGTGTATGGCTCGAAAGCTGCGGCTGAGGGCTTGGGCTTTCTGTACAACAACTACATGAACGCCCTGGAGACGGACAACCCGGCGCACCCGTTTTATCTGAGACCGAACGCTGTTCCGTGGACCTCGGTGGCGCCGGCCATCATCTTTCACCGCGACCAGCCGTGGATGATCGTCGGCAGTCCGGGCAGCGAGCGTATTTTTTCTACGGTGAGTCAATTTCTGATGCACATGATTGACGGCAGGGCTTCGATGCTCGACGCCATGCTGCGGCCGCGTTTTCACTGTTCAATCGGTGGAACCGTCAGCCTGGAGGCCGACCGCTTTGATCCCGCGCTTGTCCAGCACCTCGCAGACACAGGCTACAAGATCGACCGGCGCGAGCCCTACGCCTTTTATCTGGGGGCAATTCACGCCGTGCTCAAGTGCCAGACCCAGAAAGGCTTTCAGGGCGTGGCCGAGATCCGCCGCGATGGCAGCGCAGGAGGGCTGTAGTGACACCTTTTCCAGTCGTGCTGTCTATTCCGCACGGCGGCACTGCGGTGCCGGTCGAGCTGCAGGGACGGGTCAGCCTCGACCGCCACGGGATTCATGACGACAGCGATCCCTTCGTGCGCGAAATGTATGACCTCGGCGGGCGGGTCGCCGAGGTCATCTCAACCGACATTGCCCGGGCTTTCGTCGATCTCAACCGGGCGCCCGACGACCTGCCGCCGGCGAATCCGGATGGGCTGGTCAAAACCCTGACCTGTGTCGGACAGCCGATTTATACGCCGGGCAAAGAACTCGATGCGCGGCTGATCGCGCGGCTGATCGACACCTACTACACGCCCTACCATGCCCGACTCGAACGGGCCGTGTCCAAACCCGGCCTGGCGCTGGGCATTGACTGCCACTCCATGCTGCCGGTCGGACCGCCTATCGGGCCTGATACCGGCCAGCCGCGGCCCATGATTTGTGTCGGCAATGTGCGGGGCCGGGCATGTCCCATGGGGTTGGCGGAACGTTTTGCCGCCTGCCTGTGCTCGGCCTTTTGTCTGGAGCCTCACCAGGTCAGCCTCAACCAGCCCTTTGGCGGGGGGTATATTACCCGGACCTACGGGGGGAACCCTGTGCCGTGGCTCCAGGTCGAGATGAACCGCGCCCTGTATCTCGACCCCCCCTGGTTTGAGCGCCGGACGCTCAGCATGGACCCGGCGCGGCTCCAAGAGCTGAACGCACAGTTTGCCACGGCCGTGGCGGATTTTTTTGCATGAGTTTGACCTCAGCCCGATGGGGTGGGAAGCCGCCCCGGGCGGAGGGGTGCTCGTCTGTTGATTGCACTGCAATCATCGAGTAGGCTGAACGCCGACAGACACAGGCATGGCTATGGCAAGCATCACGATCCGCAATCTCGACAACGACGTGAAGACCCGGCTGCGCATCCGGGCCGCAGCGCATGGCCGGTCGATGGAAGAGGAGGCACGCCTGATCCTGCGCGAGGCCGTCGAGCGGCAAGCCGGCCCCACAAACCTCGCCCGCGCCATTCGCGCCCGCTTTGCGCCCTTCGGCGGGGTAGAACTGGAACTCCCATCGCGCCAGCCCCTGCGCGAGCCGCCCCGGTTCGAGTGAGGCCGCGCCGATGATCGTGCTGGATACCAATGTGGTGTCTGAGCTGATGCGCCCGTCACCCGCTCCGGCCGTTGAGCAGTGGGTGGCCACCCGTCCGGCGGCCAGCCTGTTTTTCTCGGCCGTGGGCGAGGCGGAGCTGCGCTACGGCGTGGCGATCCTGGCTGCCGGCCGGCGTCGCGCCGCCCTCGCCTCGGCCATTGAGGCGATGCTGCGGGAAGACTTCGCCGGGCGGGTGCTGCCCTTCGACAGTGCCGCAGCGCGGGCGTATGCGGAGAGCGCCGCCCGTCGCTGTGCTACCGGCCGCCCGGTTGCGCAGGCTGACGCTCAGATTGCCGCGATTGCCCGCTCTCGCGGCATGGCGCTGGCGACCCGGAATGTCCGGGATTTCGAGAATATGGGGATCGAGCTGCTTGACCCCTGGGCAGATGCCTGACCGGCACGGCCTGGGCACCGGCCACCCAATGCACCTCCACGCTACCCGTACCATCCGTCAGGAGTATGCCGAAAAAGACCCGGAGAGAAAGATGGTGCTGATGTCGCCGCACTGAGAGCACTTCACGATGCTGTGTCGCCCTTCGACTCCAGGCGCGCTGCGCCTGACGCTCAGGACCAACGGCCTTCCGTTCGTGCTGAGCGGAGCGGAGCGAAGTCGAAGCAGGGATGCCGGATCACACGTCCAGCATGACGAGAACGGAAGGGTATGGCTACAACCCAACGTGAAACGCGCTAGCCCGAAACAAGATCCCCGAGTCCCGGCGTCGTTTTGGACTCGTCTTGAATTGCCACCCCGATGGTCCTGAACAGCGTCATCATGGCCGCGGTCGTTGCGACGGCGGTTGTCTTGTTCCTCCCCCGGCTTGCCAATGCGCCGGGCTGGCGGGCGGCTATCACGCCTCTGGCCTCCATCATCGGCAGTGGGTTTCTCGTCCTGGGGCCTATTCTGGATACCGCCTACGGCTTCTACGCACCGCTGGTCATGGCCGGCCTCTGCCTCGGCGGATACTGGTTTGGCGCCGTCATCAGATACAATATCGCCACGCTGGCTCGCCCGGGTTCGCACCGGGACGTGTGGCAAATCCGCCTGGAACGCATGGCGTCCTGGTCCCTGGCGTTCGCTTATATCATTTCGGTCGCCTACTACCTGAACCTGTTCGGTGCCTTTGGGGTCAGCCTGACCCCGGTTGACGATGCGTTGCATGCCAAGTTGCTGACGAGCGCGGTCTATGTTCTGGTGCTCGTCGCCGGCTGGGTGTGGGGGTTCCGGGCGCTGGAGCGGCTGGAGCAGCTGTCGGTCAGCGCTAAGCTGGCCATCATTGCCGGGCTGCTGACGGGCCTGGCCGCCTATTTTTTCGACCGGGTCTCGGCCGGCGCACTCGTCCTCAACCTCCCCCTGGTCAGCGGCTGGAGCGGCGTGGCGCTGGCCTTCGGCCTGATCGTCACGGTGCAGGGTTTCGAGACCTCGCGCTACCTCGGCGCCGAGTATGACGCCCACACGCGGATTGCGTCCATGCGGCTCGCGCAATGGATTGCGAGCGCGATCTACCTGGCCTACATCGTGTTGCTGGCCTACGTGTTTCGGTCGGGAGAGTTTGCGCTGACCGAGACCGCGATCATCGACATGATGGTCGTCGTCGCGCCAATCCTGCCCATGCTGCTGGTGGCTGCGGCGCTGAGCGCCCAGTTCAGCGCCGCAGCCGCCGATACCAGCGGTTCCGGTGGCCTGATTGCCGAGCTGACCCGGAACCGGATCAGCCCCAGACACGCCTATGCGCTGCTGAGCGTCGTCGGACTGATCCTCACCTGGAGTTCCGATATTTTCGCCATTATCGCCTACGCTTCGCGTGCCTTCGCCCTGTACTACGCCCTGCAATCCTTGATTGCCACCTTGGCCGCCTGGAAAAACCGGGCGGATCGCCGTCTGGCCTTCCTGTTCGGGGCGCTGGCCGTCCTCGGCTTCCTGATCCTCATCTTTGGAGACGCGGCGGAGGGAGCGGAGTAAAACCGGGCGACTCCGCCGGCATCATCTGACCGGCAGAGTCAGGGTTGGCCCCCGGGATTTGGTCTGGCCGGCTTGCAGGTCAAACAGTTGGCGCAGCAGCATGAAGGTCGATTTGGATTCCAGGTCGGTGTCTTCAATATAAAACCAGTGGCCGCGGTAGTAGGTGGCGATATAGGCATTCGCAGGCCGGTCGGCCCCGGTCCTGATTTTGAACCGGCGGCCGGCGGGCGTCCTTGCCCAGTCGAAGATGTCGCCGGTTTTCGACTCGGTGACGGTCACCAGCCCGTCGGTCTGATGTTGCTCCGGCGCCTCCACCGTCTGGGACAGATAGTACAGCAGGCCGGAGATGGAACGGGGGCGGACCGCCCACTGGTGCTCCGTCACCGCCAGGAAATCCGTGCTCAGCTCGAAGTCCTTGACCTCCCGGTCGAGCTGGAGCAGCTCGTAGACGCGATCAATGTCCGCCTGGTATTCCGCATCATCCGCAACCAGCCGCACGGTGATCCCGGGGGCGTCCTGCTGCGTTGTGCCGATTTCGATGAGCTGGCGCCGCTGTAGCCTGGACAGCGCGTCGAGGAGGAGGTTGAACTGTGCATAGTCCGGCTCCAGCTGCGGGGTTGGCCCGGAGGCGTTGGGCGCGTTGTACAGGTTGTTGATCCGCTCAAAACACAGGCCGAACACCCGGTCGATATTCCAGCCCGACTGGGTCAGCACCAGAATGGCTTCGAGTTGGAGCGGGCTGAGCAGACTCTTCAACAGGTCTTCGCCCTGTAACGGGGTGTAGGAGATGGTCGGGTTATCGGCATAGCCAATTCCTGCGCCGGGGCTCAGGACATCCTGGCTGCCGAAATTCAGCGTGCCGTCGACCCCGGCGCTGGCCTGCAGGGACAAACTCGTGGTGACGCTGCCGATTTCCAGAAAAAACGTGACATCGCGGTAGCGCATCCGCACCAGATTCTGGAGCATCTGCTCATTGATCGACGCGATAATGGCTTCGTTGTACGCGGGGTGGGTGCGCTCAATAGCCCGCGGCCCGAAGGTCGCCAGACAGCCGGACGACACGGTGCCGACTGTCAGTATCAGGAACAGGGCAGGCAAGCGGGATGACCTCATCATAGACGGTAACACGTGACGCAAGGACCTCCGTGGGAATGCCGAGAAAGGGGGAGCATATACCAGTTTCCGCACGCGACCAATCGGCTTTCATGAGGGCGGACCGGTTTTACCCGGGCGCTCGCACGTCGGCCGTGGGAGCGCTTTCCCCCGTGTCGCCGTCCCGTGCCAAGGATCGTAGGCTCACCCCGCCGAGGCTGGCCCGGATCGCCTCGGCCCGTTGGCCGAGGAGTTGCGTCAGCCGGTCGTCGGCTCCCCCGTCGGCCGGTATTTCCTCTTCCCGTTCGATGACGCCACACACCTCGGCTACCCCAATATCTTCCGGCGGCCGGGCCAGGATCAGCCCCTCGGGTTCGACCGTGCGGCACACGAAGCCGCCGCGCAGACAGGCTTCCACGACCTCTTCGAGGTCGGCGGCTGACACCCCGAGGCTGGTCGCCAAGTCGGCCAGCGGACAGGGTGGGGCGTGGGCGAGATGCCGACGGGTCAAAAACGTCAGGGCTGACAGGGCGAGCCGGAGCTGAACCAGGGCGCCGTGCTGACGGCGCGCCATCAAGGCAAAACGCGTGGCGGCATGTTGGTGGACATAGGCGACGAGGCCGCCGACCAGAATGATAAACCAGCTCACGTACAGCCACACAAAGAAGACAAGCGCAGCGGCAAAACTCCGATAAATGGCAATCCGGTCCGGCGCCTCAGCCACAAAGACGGTAAAGCTGGCGCCGGTCAGCGTCCACAGCAGGCTGGCGGTCGCCCCACCCAGCGCCGCCGAGCGCAAGCGGACCGGCGTATTGGGTAGAAACTTGTACACAAAGGTGAAGACACCGAACAGAACCAGCAGGGGCACCAGCCAGGACAGCA
Source organism: Desulfurellaceae bacterium (assembly GCA_021296095.1). Taxonomy (NCBI): domain Bacteria; kingdom Pseudomonadati; phylum Campylobacterota; class Desulfurellia; order Desulfurellales; family Desulfurellaceae; species Desulfurellaceae bacterium. Next base: position 32,940 of record JAGWBB010000068.1, read on the forward strand.
GAACCGGCACGCCGGCCAGCGTCGCGTCTTCGAGCACGTCTCGGATGAACCATGACCTGCGGGCCGAGGCGATGAGGGTGAAGGCGGTAAAGATGAGCGTCGGGCCGACCAGCACCACACTCAGATAGTCGGTAAAACGGCGGACGAGCGGGCGGCAGATATAGTTCAGCGCGTCTTCGATCTTTCCCACCAGGGACAGCACAAAATAGAACAACACGACGAAGCCGAGCACCCCCAGGACGCCGATCTGGACATTGTTCACAAACTCCACCACCCAGCTTGTGACGACACGGCTACCCGTTTCGCCCAGCGGCTCAAGCAGGGAGATCAGAAAGGGGGCAATGTCCTGACTCGCCCCAAAGGCGGTCAGGACCGAGAAGCTGACGGCCAGAAAAGGGACCAGGGACAGCAGGGTGGTATAGACCAGGCTCTTGGCGTGCAGATCGAGCATGCCGCGCTTGAATTCCTCGTACAAGACCAGAGCAAAGCGGGCGCTGCGGAGCTTCAGACCGGCCAGTCCTGTCAGCCCGGCAGCGTCGGCTGTCCAAAGCGCCCCAAGGTCCACATCAAAAATCCGATCCGGCTGGAATGTCATAGGTGTTTGCCCGGCTGAAGGTCCTCATATCCCGCAGACGAGGGCTTGGGAAGCGTGGCTGTGAGCCAGCGGTGTCTCAGCTTGAAAATGCGCGCTCCGTTTCACCCATGCTGATCCGCTCTGAGGGCAGCCGGCACGTCCACGCCGGAAAAATCCCCCTCAATCCCCCTTTTTTAAAGGGGGAAGCGCCTGAGCGCAGGGGAATTTCTGTGACAGGATGGTTCTCCGCGAGGAGAGAAACGCAAACCGAGGCACTCCCCGCGAATCCTCCAGGCTTGCGGCCCGCTGGCCGGCTTTGATAGGCAGAACGGAACAGATACCAGGCCCGCCTTACACGGCCGGGAGAGACGACAGTCTTGCAGGCCGGTAGCCGAGTGTGACATTGAGACGCAGTGCCCCGCCCCCAGTGC
>JAGWBB010000069.1 GCA_021296095.1 Desulfurellaceae bacterium
CTGCAACGCCTCGGCGTACAGACGGTCCATTTCCTGGCGTTCGAGCGGAGACAACAGCTGACGGCCACGGCGGGACAGCTCCATGCCACGGCGGGCGGCCGGAACGCCGGGTTCCTCCAGTATGGTGCGCCAGCCTGGCCTGGGGACCGGCCGCGAGTGCCAGGCAAAAATCACCGCAACGCTTGCCACAACCACAAAAGCCAGCACCAGCCAAGAGCCGCGTTTGGACGTATCCGCCATGGCTGTTCATTAAAGGACTTTGGGCGGACCGACAAGGCCGGTCGCTGGCCGTTTGGCGCCACCCGGGCTATGCTTCCACACCATGGCCGGCCAAGACCGTCACCCCGATCAGACTGCCCAGCTGCCCGCCCTGATCGGACGGGTTGGTGTGTTGGGCGGGACGGACCAGGACAAAACACAGTTGTGCCTGGCCCTGGCCTACCAGCAGGTTCAGCACCACGGCCCGGTGGTGTGTGTCGATGCCCGGCGATACCCGACCACAGAAATCCAGTTCCGCCTGCTGATGCGGGACAAAGCCCGCTATATCCCCCTGGCGTCTGCCACCCGGCTGCCTCAAGAGGTTCCACGTCGCGTCCTGGATGTGGTTGCTCAAGGCTTGCAGACCGCCTCCTCCCCTCCCCTCATCCTGGTTGATGGCCTCAACGCCGGAGACAGCTGGGAGCGGACCCTGGCCTTTGTCCTCAGGGCTGGAGCAACCGTGGTGTCGTTTCTGGGCTCGGCCGCACAGGCGACGTTTGGCCGCTATGACACGCTTCTCGTGCTACGCACCACAGCCGAGGCCGAGGCGATCAGTCGGGCCGTGGGCCGCAAGCTGAGCCCGGAGCAGATCGCCGGCCTGCCCTCAGACCAGGCTTGGCTGATCCATGTGACCCGGGTCTACCGGGTCAGGCTGCCGGTCGGGCCGACGGCTGGAGCCTGACCCGGCTTGATTGACACGACCACGCGGGACACGGAATAATCCCGGCCGACAGGGGGACAGCCTATGCGTATCGTGATTCTTGGAGCGGGCGGTGTGGGTTCGGTTATTGGCGCGTATCTGGCCCGCAACGGCGCCGATGTCATCATGCTTGCCCGGCCGGGCCATGCGGCAGCGGTGCGCCAGCACGGCTTGCAGGTCAGCGGTCTGGCCGACTTTCGGACTCCGGTCAGCAGCTTTGCCCAGGCCACACAGATTGAGGCAGCCGATATCCTGCTCATTACGGTCAAGACCAAAGACATGCAGTCGGCCCTGGCCGGGGTTGCCCATATGCGGGTCGGTGGAGCAGCCTCGCTCCAAAACGGCATGGTCAAAAACGACCAGATCGCCCAGGTGTTCGGTCGGGACACAGTCGTGGGCGCGACAACCATGATCGGAGCGGCCCTCCGCTGCGACGGCGAGGTCGAATACACCCTGGACGGCATCACCTTTTTTGGCGAACTCGACGGCCGTCCCTCAGACCGGGTGGCGGCGATTGTCCGGGCCTTTGAGGAGGCCGGACTCAAGGCCAACGGCGTCACCGACATCATTTCCGTCGAGTGGACAAAACAGGCCTTTCAGAACCCGTTTGCCACGCTTTCGGCCATGACCCGTCTGCCCATGCATCGGGTGTGGTCGAGTCCGCAGCTGGCGGCGCTGTCGGTCCACATGTTCCGTGAGGTGGCTGCGGTGGCCAAAGCCAAGGGCGTTGCCCTGTCCGAACATCCGGCCTGGAGCCTGTTCGACCTCGAGGTGATGTGTCATGCGCCGTTTGGCGATGCGGTCACACGGCTGGTCGAGGTCGGCAGCAGTGTTGAGGCCGGCGGCCGGACGCATATTATTCCGTCCATGCTCCAGGACGTGCTGGCCGGCAAAAAAACCGAGATTGATGAAACCGTCGGCTATGTGTGCCGCGAAGGCCAGCGGCTCGGCATTCCGGTGCCGTACACCGAGTTCGCCTACCGCAGCGTCAAGGCGATTGAAGAAAATTTTGACGCCCGGGTCAGCTGATTCAGACTTGGTCAGGAATCCTCAGGATTTTGCCAATCCGCAGCAGCGAGCTGCCCAGCCGGTTGACACGCATCAGCGCCCGGACCGAGGTGTCATACCGTTGGGCGAGGTGTGACAGGGTATCACCCCGGCGCACGGTATGCAGGCGTGGCCGCTGGGCCACACGCGGCCGAGCCCGGCGATCTGGAATCCAGAGTTGTTGGCCCGCCACAATCCGCGAGGTGGACAGCCGATTGGTCCGCATCAGGGTTCGGACCGAGGTGTCATAGCGGAGAGCGATATGGCTCAAAGTCTCTCCGGCCCTGACGGTGTGGGGCTGGAGGCCTGCCCCGGGGGCAGACGCGGCAAGCCGGACGGGCGACGACGGCGAATGGTCGGGTAAATGAATACTGAGCGGCTGGCCCGCGGCCAGCTGCTGCAAGTACCAGAGATTGTTGTCTTGGCGCAGCGTATCACGATCAACGCCGAAAGCACGGGCCAGATTCAGGGTCGAGTCACCGATCCGCGAGGTATAGGACAGCGTCGTGCCGTTCACCTCAAGGACGGCCGGCGCCCGCGGGTCGGGAGCAACGAGCAGCATGCCGGGGTGCAGCTGGTGGGCGGCGAGGACGGGATTGTACAGGCGCAACAGGAATTCCGAGACGCCTGTCGTACGGGCCACCGAGGCCCAGTTCTCACCCGGCTGCACACGCCGCAGCCGCAGGCTTTCAGCCTCACGCCGGATCTCGGCTTCGTGCAGGCGCAAGACCGATTTATACTGCTCGATCTGCATCACGTCGTGCAGGACGGACAGCGGCAGAGCCGGCTGCGAGGCGAGCACCTGGGGACCGCCGACATAGGCAGCCAGCGCGTAGTCGTGGCGCCCCAGACGCTCGGCCAACTCGGCGAAGCGTCGTATCCCGGCCTCAAGATTGGCCGCAGCCGTATCTGCCGGCGCCGGCTCCGAAGCGGTCGGCAAATACGCGTTGCGCCGCAGCTCGCCTGAGGCGGACACGATAGCGTCGTTGCCCCCGGACTGGTGCAGGATCAGGGCGCGAGCCAGACGGGGGTCCAGCCCATGGCGACCGGCAGCGCTGAACAGCGGCGCCTCGACCTGCATGCTTTTGCGGTACATGCCGACCAGAGACGGGGAAAACTCGGGTCCGGCCCACGCCGGTTGAGCCCACATCCAGGCGGCAATGACGAGAATGAGTCGGCTTTCCAGTCTACGCTTGCCCATTATTCACTCCTCCTCCACTCCACAGCCTACGGCCCGGCGCATGACAGTCCCGTGACAAGGCTGTAGTCGCCGAACAGGACCTTCCATTATTCCTGGCAACGGCCCGGACCTCAAGCCTGACCAAGAATTTTCTCAGTCCTGCCCCTGCTACAGCACCGCCTGGGCTCGTCCCACCATTGAGCAATCCGGCCATTTTGCCTATGGTGTAGCAAATGCGTGTCAACGCCCACATGAGGAGGGACAATGGACAAGAGTCAAGGACAGGGACCGGCCTGGATTGTGTTTTTGGTCTGGATGCTCATCCCGCTCCTCGTCTTCTTTCTGCTCATTACGTTTACCGGTTGAGCAAGACGAGGACATGGCTATGAAAACAGACCGGCTCGTTGGCGCAGGCTTGCTCGTCTGGCTGCTCAGCTTCTCACCCCCAGCGTCCGGCCAACAGGCCGAGCCGGTTCCGGAAGCGACTCCAAACGCTGTTCTGGCCACCATTGAGGGCCACCCCATCACCCAGGCCGACATTGAGGACCGCATCAAGGGCCAGATGCTGCGCCTCAACAACCAGATCTACACCCTCAAGAAACAGGCCGTCGATGGCCTGATCAATGAGCGCCTGCTGGCCATCGAGGCCGGCAAACGTGGCCTGTCCAGCCAGGAGTTGTTGCAGCGAGAGGTCACAGGCAAGACCCGAACCGTGACCGAGGAAGAAATCGAGGCGTTTTACCAGGCCAACGCGACCCGTCTGGGCGATACGCCGCTGGACGAGGTGCGCGACCGCCTGGCCCAACAGTTGCAGCGAACCGCGCGGCGCGGGCGCCAACAAGCCTTCATGCAGGAGTTACGCAAAGCGGCCGTCATTCGCCTGCACCTCAAGCCGCCGATTGTTGAGGTGGCGGTTGACGACGCGCCGAGCCGGGGTTCGGCCGAGGCGCCGGTCACCCTGGTCGAGTTTGGCGACTACGAATGTCCGTACTGCGCCCGGGCGCAAGCCACCCTCAATAAAATCCGGGAGACCTATAAAGACCAGGTCAGGCTGGTGTTCAAGGACTTTCCCCTGTCGTCCCATCCCCGAGCCCAGAAGGCGGCCGAAGCGGCCCGGTGTGCCGGCGAACAGGACAAATACTGGGACTACCACGGCATGTTGTTTCGCAACACCAAGGCCCTGGAGGTGGAGCAACTCAAGCAGTACGCGGCCGACCTGCAACTCGATGCGACACGTTTCGACACCTGTCTGGACAGCGGCCAGCAGGCGGCTGCGGTTCGCCAAGATCTGGCTCAGGGCACCCAGCTGGGGGTCAGCGGCACGCCCGCGTTTTTCATCAACGGGCGCTTTATGTCCGGGGCACGGCGGTTCTCGGCCTTTCAGGAACTGATTGAGGACGCGCTGGCCGCAGACTGAGCGTGGAACTCATAAGGCACGGACCGCCGGCATGACCTGCTCGGCAAAGCTCCGCATGCTGGCCAACACCTGCTCGTGGGGCACCAGGCCACCCGGATTAAACCAGCAGATAAGCTGATCCATGCCACACTGCCGGTGGGCGGCGCGGATCTTTTCAACGCACTGCTCGGGCGGACCGTACAGCGCCATGGTGTCGTCAATCACGTCCCAGGTCACGGACTGTTGTCGCTGTCGGACCTCCCGCAGATAGGCGTAGGACGCAGCTTGGCTCTGTCCCCGCTCGCCAAGCTCGGCCTGGGCCGTGACCGTCCGAAAATAGTGCATGACGCTGGGCTCGACCTGTTGGCGGACCTGAGCCCGGCTGTCGGCCACATAGACCGGAAAGAGCACCGCGCTGTCGGGCCGTTTGCCTTGGTGACCGGCGGCCCGAAACGCCCGGGAGTAGCCGTCGAGGTGTTCGACCAGTTTGGGCATTGGGTTGATCGGAGAGGCGACAAAGACCGGATAACCGCGCTGGCCGGCAAAGCTGGCCGTCTCCGGGCTATTGGCCGCAATCCGTAGCGGCGGGTGCGGTTTTTGGAACGGCTTGGGCACGACCGAGGTGGGCGGAATCTGGAAATAGCGGCCCTCAAAAGCAAAGGTGTCCTGGCTCCAGGCCTGCTCGATAATGCTCAGGGCTTCTTCAAAACGCTCCCGGCTCTCGTCCCGGGCCACGCCCAGCCCCTGAAAATGAATGGCGATCGTACCGCGACCGACCCCCAGTTCGAGCCGCCCGTGGCTGAGAAGATCGACGGTTGCGGCGTCTTCGGCGGTTCGCAGCGGGTGCTGCAAGGACAGCAGCGCCACGGCCAGCCCCAGGCGAATACGCTGCGTCCGCTGGGCCAGGGCCGTAGCAACGATCAGCGGCGAGGGCATGATCGAAAACGGCCGGTTAAAGTGCAGCTCGGCCAGCCAGGCCGTATCAAAGCCCAGTGCATCGGCATATTCGATCTGTTCCAGGGTCCGCTGGTAGCGGTCGAATTCGCTCTGGTCTGGGGCGCACGGCAGTTGGTAAAAAAGACCGAATTTCATGCTGAATCCTCATGGCTGGGCGCTGCCGTCCGGGCGCGTCTGGACGCCCCCCTCTTGGCCAGCCCGAAACGACTGTGGTAGGTGTCTCATACTATGTCAGAAAAGAAAAACAAGGCGGGACGCCGCAGGAGCAGCCAGGTGGCACCTCGACCGACAGCCCGGTCCCTGCCGAGCGGCCCGCTGCTGCTGACCCGTCTCCTGGCACTGCTCGGCCTGGGCATCGGCGCCTATCTGTCGGTTCTGCACTATCAGGCCGATGGTCTGGTCACGTCCCATTTTTGTCAGCCCGGCTCGATCATCGACTGCACCTCGGTGCTCAACAGCACGTATGCCAGCCTGTTTGACCTGCCGGTGGCCATGTGGGCGACCGCCGCCTACGCCGTGACCCTCGTCCTGGCCGTCATTCCCCAGGCCCTTGGCCTGCTGTTTGTGTGTTCCTGGCTGGTAGTGTTTGGCCTGTACATGGCTGCGGTGTCGTTTTTCCAGCTCCAGTCGGTGTGCCTGTTTTGCTCCGCGCTATATCTGGTCAATATCGGACTGTTTGTCGGCGCGCTGATGCTGGCCCGTTCCTCGGCCGACTTCGAGCCGGGTCAGTTTGCCTTTGGCCTGCTCGGCTGCGTGGTCTTGGTCGGCGGGATCGGCTGGTGGCAGGCCCGGCAGGCTCGGACCGAGCTGGTCCCGCTCGATTTTATCGCCCCGAGCGCCGAGCGCATGGATAGAAGTTTCGTCCGCTATTACAACCAACAGCGTGAGGTGGCGGTCCGGAGCCAGGAACGCCATGTCAAGGGCGAGCCGGACGCACCGCTGCGGATCACCGAGTTCGTCGATTTCCGGTGTCCGAGCTGCGCCGTGGCCCGCGACTATCTGTCCTCCCTGCACGACGCCAACAAGGGCGCGGTGCGGATTGTCTTTCACCACTACCCGCTCGACCAAGCTTGTAATCCGATCAACCAACAGGTCCACCCCTCGTCCTGCGCCGCGTCCATTGCCTCGGAATGCGCGAGCGAGCAGGACGCCTTTTGGGACTACGCCGACCGCCTGTTTGCCAACCAGAAGCGCTTCAGCCGCGCCGACCTCGTCGGTCACGCCGAGGCGCTTGACCTCGACCTTGAGCAGTTCGATACCTGTCTCGACGATCCGCGCATGGAAGAGCGGGTGCGCCGGGATGTCGAAGAAGGGCGACGGCTCGAAATCAGCGCCACGCCGACCCTGATCGTCAACGGACGGGTGATTGAGGGACTGCCGCCGCCCAAAAAGCTGGCAACCCTGGTGACGATGCACCAGCAGCAATGAAGCTGGGGCTGAGAGCCCTGGCTATGCATTCCCTCCGGCTTTCAAGGGAAACCGGTCGGGGTGCTCGATCATCCGTAGGCTGATATCCACGTCCAAATCAGGCCAGTGGAAGTGTCCCGGCGTTGGCTCTTCGACATTGACGATCTTGCTCACAGGGGCATCCCGGAACCAGGGGAAGTCCTCGTACGCCAGAAACAGTTCTCTGTCACCCGCCAGGAGCCATATTCCGTGCCTGGAGATGTTGGTGACCTCAACCGTCGAAGTGCCGATGCCAAGCGGTTCTGAATTCATCCCGTCGCCTCCGTATGACCTCTTCGACTTCGCGAAGCTGTGACTCGGACAGCCGATAATTCCGGGCAAGCGCTACGTCGGGTTCAAGCCAGAATTTGGCCTCTCCGTCAGCGCAGGAAACATGCACGTGCATACGTGACTCTTCTCGCGAAAAAAAGAAATACCGGTAGCCGTGCTCTCGGTGGATTGTCGGCGCCATCCACTAGCTCATCCGTGCTTCAGTTTCCAGGAGCCTCAAGCACATCCCACGTATTTTCTCAAGCTCACAGAGAAACTCGCGTTGCGCTTCTTCCGCTTCGAGACTCTCAAAAAGATCGGGGAGTTGCACCCCGTGACTCATGATCGCGTTGGCGTCTTTGTTCCGCAGATGTTTCTGAACGTACAGGCAATTTTCGGCGTGATAGAAGCATTGCAGGGCGTCGCTCGGGCTCAAGACTCCGCTCGCTAAGGATTGCGTCAGGCCCAGATTCAACAGGGAAAAGAGTTCGAGTTGATCCGCCGGGTCGCTGCCCGCCTCTGACAGAACGATGCGGAAGGAATGCTGCTGTCCCACGCTTGCTCTCGTCACCCGACGATGACGTGCTCCTTGGTGATGATCAGCGGCAGCGTACCGGGCGCGATGAAGTTTGGCTCGTCGGCCCGGGTCCGCTCGTACTCAGGCGTGGTGGCCGACACACGCATGGCTTGGGTGCTGTCAAACCAGGTCAGAGCCACGCCGTCATACAGCGGCGTTTTGCCGCTCTTGTAGATCGACAGTCGGGTATGGCTCTGGACGTAGCGCCGGACAACCGGGATGGCGGCGCCGAGCGGACCATGAATCTCGCGCCAATGAGTCTGGAAGTCCCCAATCGGCATGCCCGGTTTGTGGCTCACAAACTCGACGTTTTTGACCCCGTCGTCTGGAATCGGGCCGTCTTTGATGACGTGCTCCTCGGTGATGATCGTACCCTGGCTGGCCACCTCCATGAAGTTCGGCTCGTCAGCCCGCACGGCGGCAAACTCCGGCGTGCCGGCCTGGCGACGCATGACATCCGTGCTATCGAACCACAGCTCGGCCATGCCGTCGTAGACGGGCTCGCCCTTACGGTAGCCGGACAGGATGGTGTGGGACTGAACGTAGCGCCGGATACCGGGCAGTTTGACCACGATATCGGCGTGGCTGGTACGCCAGTAGGCCTGGAAATCCTCGACCGACATGCCGGCCTGGCGCTTGAAAAAGGCGATCAGTTTGACCATACGTCTTTTCCTCCTGCGTCTACCTATGGCATGCTGTTGGCCTGGGTCAAGGCAAGCGGCACTCTCGAACGGCAAGAACAGAAGGACACGGCATGGATTTTCAATACTCGCCCGAACAGGAAGCGTTTCGCAGCCAACTGCGCGGCTGGCTGGAGGCACATCTGCCCCCGGAGCTGTGCGTCGAGGACGCCATGGATGAGCGAGTCGCTCCCGACCGCCCGACCTTTGAGAAACGCCGCGCCTGGCAGCGCAGCATGTATGAGGCCGGCTGGGTCGGCATTCCGTGGCCCACACAGTACGGCGGCCGGGGCGCCGGGCTGATGGAACAGATTGTGTTCGACGAGGAATACACAAGGGCGCGAGCACCGATCCTGCCCGGCTTCTCGGGGATTGCGCTGTGCGGTCCGACCCTCATGCAGTGGGGCACCGACGCCCAGAAGCAGAAATTCCTGGCCCGCATCCTGCGCGGCGACGATGTCTGGTGTCAGGGCTATTCCGAGCCCGGGGCCGGGTCCGACCTGGCCAGCCTCCAGACCCGGGCGGTCGAGGACGGCGACGAGTTTGTGGTCAACGGCCAGAAAGTCTGGACCTCGGGCGCCCAGTACGCGGACTGGATCTTCATGCTGGTCCGCACCGACCCGGACGCGCCCAAGCATCGTGGCATCAGCTATCTGCTGGTGGATATGAAAACCCCCGGGGTGACGGTCCGGCCCCTGGTGCTGGTCAACGGCCACGCCCATTTCAACGAAGTCTTTTTTGAGGACGTGCGGGTGCCCAAGGCAAACCTGGTCGGTCCGCTGAACGAGGGCTGGAAGGTGACCATCACCACGCTCATGTTTGAGCGTGGGATTGCCGGCGGCGGGAGCCAGGGCGATCAGATCAAACGCCTGGCCCAGCTGGCGCGCAACGTCGAGTTCAACGGCCGACCGGCCTGGCAGCAGTCCTGGGTGCGCGACAGGCTGGCCCAACTCCACATTGAGCACGAGAGCCTCAAATACACCCGTTTGCGCAGCCTGACCAAACAACTCAAAGGGCTGCCACCCGGCCCCGAAGGTTCCATGCTCAAGCTGTGCAGCTCTGAGCTGGGCGTCAGAATTGCCGAGTTTGCCAGTGAACTCCTGGGCCACAACGCGGTCGTCGATGGGCCGTCCGAGGCCGTGCCCGACGCGACGCGCTGGGTGAACCGGGTGCTGAGTGCTCGCCAGTATACGATTTCGGGCGGCACGAGCGAAATTCAGCGCAATATCATGGGCGAGCGCGTGCTGGGCTTGCCCAAGGGCTGAGACCGGCTCATTTTCTGCGTGCCTGCCACTCGCCGCGCAGGACGGCCATCAGCAGCGTGTCGTGGTAACGGCCGTCGGCGTAGCGGCTTTCGCGCAACAGCCCCTCGCGCCGGAAGCCGACCTTCTGATAGGCGCGGATACCACGCGTGTTGCGCTCGTCCACCTGTACCCAGACCCGGTTCAGGGCCAGCGGACCAAAGGCGTAGTCAAGCACCAGCCCGGCCACCTCCGGGCCGTAGCCCTCGCCCGTCTGACCAATGAGCAGGCCAAAGCTGGCCTGGCGGTTGTCCAGATCGAGATGGTGCAGCTCGGTAACGCCAATCAGCCTATCGGTGTCGCGGCGTACGACGCCGAGCAGCAGGTCGTGCCCGCTGCGGTACAGACGCTCGATACCATCGGCCACGGCGTGGATATCGGCCGCCGGGAAAAAGTCGCCCAGGCTCCAGGTCAGCTCCCTGTCCCGCAGCCAGACGACGATCAGTTCGGCGTCATTACGCTCCAAAGGGCGCAGATACACCCGCCCGCCCGTCAGCACCGTTTCCTGCATCCCTCCCCTATTGCCTCCGTGTCCGCATCCTAGCACCGCCCCAGTCTTGACGCGAAGCCTGAGACCTGCCAGGATCCCGACCGTGCATAAGCATTCTCCCAAACAGAACTGGTGGTGGCTGCCTTAGCAGGTGGCCCGCCCGTATTGCAGACACACACGGAGCCGCCTTGACCAAAGAGGCGGCTCTTCTTTTTGCAAAGACCGTCGCCTCAGGGTTGGGTGACGGTCTTTTTTTGGCCCACGACCCGGCGGTGTGGAACGAAGGAGGAAGGATTCATGGCCGACGCAGCAACCCGCATCCCCAGCCTGCATACGTATCGCACCCGGGGTGGGATTGAGATTCGTCGCAGCATCGAAAGCATCCCGCTTCAGGACGCCATCGAGCCGATCATTGACGGCCTCGACAGTCAGCCCGGCGTCCTCCTGGCCTCAAGCTATGAGTATCCGGGTCGCTATACGCGCTGGGACATCGGATTTGTGAATCCGCCTCTGGCCCTGAGCTGTCGGCAACGGGAATTTCGGCTGTCGGCCCTGAACGAACGCGGCCAGGTTTTGCTGCCGGCCATTTCCCGGGTGGTTGAGGCCCTGCCTGCGGTTGCCGCAGCCGAGCGCAACGAGCGCCACGTCTCGGGCACCATACAAGCCGTAGCGGGCCGCTTTGCCGAGGAGCAGCGCAGCAAACAACCCTCGATGTTTTCGTTGCTACGGGCGCTGATCGAGCTGTTCGCCTCCCCAGAGGACACCAACCTGGGGCTGTACGGCGCCTTTGGCTATGATCTGGCCTTCCAGTTCGAGCCCCTGCGTCTGCGCCTCGCCCGTCCAGACGATCAGCGCGATCTGGTCTTATACCTGCCCGACGAACTCATCGTGATCGACCACCGCCGGGACCAGGCCCTGCGCTATGGCTACGACTTCGAGACCGACGGTCGCTCCACCTATAATCTGCCCCGGGTCGGCACCGGCCAGCCCTACCGGGGCAGCGAGACTGTCGCCCAGGCCTGCGACCATCAACCGGGCGAGTACGCCGAGGGCGTTCGGGTCGCCCGCCAGGCGTTTCAGCGCGGCGACCTGTTTGAGGTCGTACCCGGCCAGACCTTTTTTGAGGCCTGCCCCTCGCCTCCCTCAGAGCTGTTTCGGCGCCTGCGGGAGCGCAACCCTTCTCCCTACGGTTTTCTGATCAACCTCGGCCAGTCCGAATACCTGGTCGGCGCGTCGCCCGAAATGTACGTCCGGGTCGAGGGCGACCGGGTCGAGACCTGCCCGATTTCCGGCACAATCGCCCGAGGCCGGGACCCGATCAGCGATGCCGAGCAGATCCTGCGCCTGCTCAACTCGCGCAAGGACGAGTCCGAGCTGACCATGTGTACGGATGTTGACCGCAACGACAAATCCCGGATCTGTGAGCCGGGCAGCGTGCGGGTAATCGGCCGGCGGCAGATCGAGATGTACTCGCGGCTGATTCACACCGTCGATCATGTCGAGGGTCGGCTACGGCCCGAGTTCGACGCCCTGGACGCGTTTTTGGCCCACACCTGGGCGGTGACGGTCACCGGTGCGCCAAAAGCCTGGGCCATGCAGTTTATTGAGGACCACGAAAAATCATCCCGGGCCTGGTACGGCGGGGCCATCGGACTGCTCGGCTTTAACGGCACCATGAATACCGGCCTGACCCTGCGCACAATCCGGCTCAAAGACGGTGTGGCCCAGGTCCGGGCCGGGGCCACCCTGTTATACGACTCCGACCCGGACGAGGAGGAGCGCGAAACCCACATCAAAGCCTCGGCTTTTCTGGATGCTATTCGGCGGCCGCGCGACAGCCGGGGCGAACGGCCGCTGGAGATCGCCAGCCCGGGCCGGGGCAAGCGGATTCTGCTGGTCGACCACCAGGACTCCTTTGTCCATACCCTGGCCAATTATCTGCGTCAGACCGGGGCCGAGGTGCTGACCCTGCGGGCCGGTTTTCCGCACCACGAGTTCGAGGCTCAGCGGCCCGACCTGGTCGTCCTGTCACCCGGACCGGGCCAACCCTCGGACTTTGACGTGTCCGGCACCCTGGCGGCCGTGCTCGAACGCCGGCTGCCGGTCTTTGGCGTGTGTCTGGGTCTTCAGGGTATTGTCGAACACTTCGGCGGCGAACTGTCAGTGCTGCCTTACCCTATGCACGGCAAAGCCTCAGCCATCCGCGTATTGGGCGGTCGGATTTTTGAGGGGCTGCCGCGCGAGCTGACGGCCGGCCGCTACCACTCGCTGTTTGCCCGCAAGGACCGCCTGCCTGCCCAACTGCATACCACCGCCGAGAGCGACGACGGGGTAGTCATGGCGGTCGAACATCACGAGCTGCCGATTGCCGCCGTCCAGTTTCATCCCGAGTCGATTCTGACCCTGGATGAGGATTACGGCCTGCGCCTGATGTACAACGTGGTGGCCCGCTTGTGCGGCGCTGCAGCTTAGACGATCTATAAAGCGATATTCACACGAGCCGACAGACACTATTCCTCGGCTCTGATGATCCCACTGAGGGCGGCGATCAAGAGGGACGCTAGGACGTAGCCGATAATCTGGTGGATATAAAAGTATAGGCGCACGACAGAACTTAGATTCACCGTCTCATAATGGGTATCGCGCAACCGTATAATTGGGAGAAGGTAATCAAGGCTAAACCAAAATCCAATAGGTTCCCAGTGGTTCTGGGGCTCTTCCCAAATGCAGAGAACGCCCCAACCAAATAAAACTACAGAGATTGCCCACCAAAGCACCCGGAAGGTGTAGACGCCGATACCGTAGCCGATACCGTACTGAAGAATGCTCAATCCGACGCGCCTCCAGCCCGTAGCGCTCCGGCGCTCGCGCTCCTTGACGGCGAACAGCACCGCATTTGCGGTGTTGGATTTGCCGGCATCGCTGAGAACGGTAGCAAGCTGCTGGTAGGGCTGAAACGAGAATATCTCATTTCGGCTAAGCCACTCGAGGAAGTCGTCCACTGGTCGTTCGGACGGATCGTCCTCCTGCATCGGTCCACCAAGTTGGCGATAGGTGAAACCTCTGAGTTCGATCTTATCTGGCCAGGATTTGGGACTGTCAACCAAGGCACCAGCCTGAGCATTGTGTAGATTGAGCTGAATCTGATCGGGTCGGGTCTCGCTATCAGGCAGCCATTCGACTGACTTTTTGCCTGTGATCAACCGCAGCTCCCCTTCTACAGTTACTCCTTTCAGATCAAGTGTCTTGAAAGTTCCGTCTGTGAGGTTGAGTATCGATTCAATCGTTGCGAAACCTAGGGCCTGTCATCAGTTAAGGAGGATCACCGAGGCAGCGAGATAGATAGCTCCCCGAAAGCTGACGGCGCGTTTGTC
>JAGWBB010000070.1:0-311 GCA_021296095.1 Desulfurellaceae bacterium
CTGTGACCCCAGGCGGCCCAGGCCCATCAGGCCCAGGGTTTTGCCGTTCAGCCCCAGCCCCAGGCTGCGCTGCCACTGACCCGCGCGGGTGGCTTGGTCTTCCTCCGGGATATGGCGCACCAGGGCCAGGATCAGGCCCCAGGTCAGCTCGGCGGTCGGATAGCCCACGCCCCCGGTGCCGCACACCACAACGCCGCAATCGGTGGCGGCGTCTAGGTCAATCGCCGCGTTACGCATGCCGGTGGTGGTCAGCAGTTGCAGCTTGGGCAGGCGTTCCAGCAGGCTGCGGGGGAAGGGCGTGCGCTCGCGCA
>JAGWBB010000070.1:592-14644 GCA_021296095.1 Desulfurellaceae bacterium
TCGCCCCGCGAGTCGGCCCAGATGCCGTGCGGCGCATAGAAGTTGCCCGGCTCCAGGCCGTGCTCCCCAAAGCGGTGCTGGATTTCCCCGTCCAGGGTCAGCACGCTGACGCACGACGGGGGCTCGTGGGGGGGCACTTCCGCGCCCAGGCCGTTCGGCATGTTGGCGACCTTGAAGCCCAACTCGGCCACAAACAGGTTCTCGTCGGCGTCGATATACAGATCGTCCGGGCGGCTCACATGGGTCCATTCGGTACGGTACTCGCCGTCGGCGCTGAACACCTGAATGCGGGAGTTCTCGCGGTCGGCGACGTAGACCGTGCCGCGCCGGTCGACCGCAATCGCGTGCGGGATTTTGAACTGGCCCGGACCGCTGCCGGGTTCGCCCCAGGAGAACAGCAGCTCGCCGTCGGCCGAGAATTTATGCACCCGGGCGTTGCCGTAGCCGTCGGCGATATACATCGCGCCGTCCGGCGCCAGGGCGACATTGGTCACCATGTTGAACGGACCGGCCGCCTGCTGGACCGGGGTGGTCCAGGCTTTGAAGCCGGTGTCGGCGGGTGTGTCTTTCTCGCCCAGGGTTTTGACCAGCGTGCCGTCGGGTTCGAACAGACGGACGGTATGGTCAAAATTGTCGGCGCAGTAGATGGTGTCATCCGGGCCGATGAAGATGCCGTGGGCGTTGGTGAACACGTCCTCTCGGTCAAAGACGATCATCGGGTGCTCGCCACGGTTAAAGGCGTACACCCGGTCCTGGGAGTCGGTGGCCACGCCCGCCACCTCGACAAACGACCAGCCCTCGGGCAGCTGCTCCCAGCCCTCGATCACTTCGTATTCCACTTTATTCGCGCCAAGTGCCATGTGACTTCCTCCTTTTCAGGGGACCCGCTGATCGAGCTGGATCACGATCCCGTCGGGGTCTTTAAACAGGGTGGTCATGACCTTGCCGCCCGGCGCCTCGCCGTAGGCGACGCTGTCGAAGACTTTTGGGGCCAGGACGATCGGCACGCCCGCAGCCTTGACCTTCTCGAAGGTCTCCTCCAGATCGTCCACCCAGAAGGCAAAATGGTGGATACCGACCTGGGTCAGATTGATCGCCTCGCCCGAGGTCGGGCGGTTCTGGGACAGGACGATGAACGTGGCGTCCGGGCCGTCCTCCCAGCGCAGGTACACCCCATGGCGACCGGGCCGCTCGGCGCCGGTGACCGTCTGGATCATGCCCCCCGGGTTCTCGTTCGGGTCGTCCAGGCTGACGCGCAGGCCCAGCAGGTCGCGGTAGAATTTCAGCGACTCGGCCATGTTGCTGACGCCAATGGCGATGTGCGAGGTCGCTCGAATTTTCATGCTTCCCTCCTCTGTCCAAATATCTCCAGGCTCTCCTGACCCGCAGCTATGGCACGCTTTGTGGCCAGCGTCCAGACATGCCGGCTCAGCCGATGTGGGCTCGTGCGCGGCGGATCAGACGGCTCTTAAGGTCGGCCAGCTGTGGTTCGAGTTCCAGCGGATACGGCTGCGGATCGCTGAGCCGGGTGACCGCCGGCGGTAAACAGCCCAGCTGGTCTTGAGCCCGCTGGCGGATCGCGGTCGGCTCGGGGCTGGTATATACGGCTTCGCCCTGACGGAAGACCGGCACCAGCAGGTCGCGCCACGTCGGCCCGGCCGAGCCGGTGACCCGCGCCGCGTCGTCAATCCCCAGCCGGGTGTCATACACCGTATCGCCGACAAAGCTCCCGTCGGTCTGATAGCGGCGCACCTGCAGGATGCCCGGGGTGGTGGTTTTGTCGTCCTCTTCCGACAGTTTGACTTTATACTGCCAGGACTGGTCCGGGCCGCGCACGGCACCGAGCTTGTAGACCCCGCCCAGGGCCGGCTGGTCGTCGGCCGTGACCAGCTTTGTGCCGATACCCCACACCTCGATCGGGCTGCCCTGGGCTTTGAGGCGGGCAATGGCGTGTTCGTCCAGGTCGTTGCTACCGACAATGAAGGCCTCAGGAAAGCCGGCCTGGTCCAGGATCTTACGCGCCTCGATCCCGAGCTGCACAAAATCGCCCGAGTCCAGGCGAATGCCGACCAGCTCATGGCCCTTGTCGCGCAGCCAGTGACCGACCCGAACCGCCCGGCGCACCCCGGCCAGACTGTCATAGGTATCGACCAGAAAGATGCAGTTGTTGGGCATGGCCTGGGCATAGGCCTCGAACGCGTCGAGTTCGGTGTCAAAGGCCATGACCCAGCTGTGGGCGTGGGTACCCCTGACCGGGATCCCGAACAGTTTTCCGGCCAACACGTTTGAGGTGGCGGCACAGCCGCCGATGTACGCCGCCCGACTCGCCGCCAGCGCGCCGTCAATGCCCTGGGCGCGGCGCAGTCCGAATTCGAGCACCGGCTCTCCCTCGGCGGCCAGGCACATGCGGGCCGATTTAGTGGCGATCAGGGTTTGAAAATTGATGATATTGAGCAGCGCGGTTTCAAGCAGCTGGCCTTGGATGAGCGGGCCTTGGACGCGCAGCAGGGGCTGGTTGGGAAAAACAGGCGTGCCTTCGGGGATGGCATCAACCGAACACGAGAGGCGCAGCCCTTGCAGGGTGTCGAGAAACTCGCGGGGAAACAGGGCTTTGCCGTCGTTGCCGGTCAGCTCGGCCAGGTAGGCGACATCCTCGGCGGTAAACCGCACGTGGCTGAGGAAGTCGATGGCGTAGGCCAGACCGCAGGCCAGGCTGAACGCGCCGCCAAACGGCTGATGGCGAAAGGACAGCTGAAACACCGCCTGCCTGTCGGCCATGCCCGACCGCCAGTAGCCGTAGGCCATGGTGAGCTGGTACAGGTCGGTCAGCAGCGCCAGGGAAGGGCGGTAGAGCGCGGACGGGATATTCATCTGAGCCCCGCGTCAGGGCCGGTCTCCGGGCGGAGCTTACTCCAGGTTGGCCTCGATCAGCATCGGTCCCGGGCTGCCGAACCCGTAGCCGAGAGCGTCGTTCAGCTCTTCGGCCGTCCATACCGCCCGCGCCTCGACCCCAAAGCCCTCGGCCAGCTTGACAAAATCAAACACGGGAGAATCCAGACCGGTCAGCGACAGGCTGGCCTCACCTGGGGTGATCTTGGCCCGTTCCAGCTCCCAGCGCAAAATGGAGTAGGCCCGGTTCTTACAGATGACGGCGGTTACGTTGTGTTTCTCGCGGGCCATCGTCCACAGGGCCTGGATGGTATACAGGGACGAGCCGTCGCCCTCCAGACACACCACCGGTCGGTCCGGCGCGGCCGCCGCCGCGCCGGCCGCGCACGGCAGACCCTGGCCGATCGAGCCGCCGGTCAGAGCCATATAGGTGAAGGGCGGGGCGCCGGCCGCCATCGGATAGTAACCAAAGCCGGCGGTCGCCCCCTCGTCCATCACAATGGCGTTGTCGGGCTGGAGGGCTGCCACCGCCTGACACATATGTCGTGGCGTCAGGGGACCGCCCGGCGGCGCTGGACGGTCGGGAGTGGGTGCCTGGCGTTCGGGTGGCGCGTCGAGCGCCTCGGCCAGGGCGATCACCGCGGCTGCCGGGTCGGCCTCGGCGCCACAGACTTCAAGCAGCTCGGCGTCTTCGGCGTACAGCCCGCTGCGGTTGTCGGGATAGCCGAAAAAGGCGACGGGTTTGGCGGCGCCGGCCAGCACCAGGGTCTTATACGGCTCCAGGACCTGGCGGGCCGGCTCCGGGGCGTAGGGAATCTTGTCCGGACACATCAGGCCGCGCCCCCGGTCCTGGACCGGCGGAAAGGTCGGGGCCAGGACCTTGCAGCCGGTGGCTTGGGCGATCCGGTCGGCCGCCCGTAAGCCTGCGGCCCGCAGCGCGCTGCCGCCCAGTACCAGCGCCGCCCCGGGCCGACTCAGCGCCCGCGCCGCGCGTTCCACCGCCTCGGGCTGGGACGGAGCGGGCTGCGAGAGTACCGGTTGGGGGAGGGGCTGGCTGACCTTTGCCCACTGCATATCGCCGGGCAGGATCAGGGTGCCCGGACCGCTCGGCCGCTGGGTGGCTCTGGCAATCACCTCAGCCATGTCGGCGGCAGCCTCCTCTACCCTGGTCGGCGTTTTGACAAAATGGGCCATGGGCTGGGCCAGGGTTGCGATGTCGGAGGTCAGCGGCGCGTCTGCGGCGATGTGCCACGTGGCGTGTTCTCCAACGACTGACACGACGGGTGAGTTGGCTTTGCGGGCGTTGTGCAGATTGGCCAGGCCGTTGGCCAGGCCGGGACCGAGGTGGAGGAGGGCCAGGGCTGGCCGGCCGGTGATCCGGGTGTAGCCGTCCGCCGCGCCCGTACATACTCCCTCGAAGACGGACAGGACGGAACGGATCTGGGGGCAGCGATCGAGCGCTTCGACCAGGTAGAGTTCGGTCGTCCCCGGATTGGCAAAGCAGACATCGATGCCGGCTGCGGCCGCGGTTCGAATGACCGCCTCAGCTCCTGTCATTGCGGTGTTCGGTGGTGTCCCCGTGTGTTCGGTCGCCATAGCAACTCCTCCTCTCCCGAGAACATGCTGGACAGCGGTCGGGGAGTCAAGCTTTGCGGCGGGCCGCACGCCTGGACACGCGGGTTGAATTTTGGCGTCGTGCCTCGTACCTTTCGTCTGTATGCATCTGGAACTCTTCAAAGTCTTCTGTGACGTGGTCGAGACGGGCAGTTTTTCCCAGGCGGCGTCCAAGAATCTGCTGACCCAGTCTGCGGTCAGCCAGCAGATCCGCAGTCTCGAAGCCCACTACAACCGGCAGCTGGTCGAGCGTTCTCGGGGACGCATCCGACTCACCCAGGCCGGGGAAGCCCTGTACCAGGTCGGGAAGCAGATCTCCCAAAAATATCGCCAGATCGAAGAGGAGCTGCAGGCCCTGTCGCACACGGTGGCCGGGAGCGTACGGGTCAACACGGTCTACAGTGTCGGGCTGTACGAGCTGTCCGCTCCGCTCAAGCACTACCTCCAGACTTTTCCCGAGGTCGAGGTCCACCTCGAGTACACCCGGGTCAACAAGATCTACGAAGACGTGAGCCGTGGGGATATTGACCTGGGCATCGTGGCCTACCCCAGCAAACGCTCCCAGATTGTGGTGACGCCGTTTCGTGAGGATCGGCTGGTCCTGGTGTGTGCCCCGCAGCACCCGTTTGCCGCCCTCAGCAGCCTGCCGATGAAAAGCCTGGACCGGGAGAAGTTCGTCGGTTTTGAGCGCGATATTCCGACCCGCCGGGCGCTGGACCGGATTTTTCGTCAGCACCATGTCCGGGTGCAGTACACCACGGAGGTGGACAATATCGAAACCGTCAAACGGATCGTCGAACTCGGCTCAAGCCTGGCCATTGTCCCTGAGCCGAGTATTGTGCAGGAGGTCCAAAACAACACTCTGAAGGTGATTCCCTTTGCCGACGAGGTGGTGATGCGACCGCTGGGGATCATCTCCAAGCGGGGCCGTCGTTTCACCCCCGCAGTACAGGAGTTCGTGCGCTTCCTGCGGGGCGTGTCGAGTTAGCCATGAGTCTCGCGTTTGCCCGCGGTGTCGCGCCGGTGGGCTCGACTTCAGCCGGCTTGTCTCTTATTATACTAACAATATGTGTTTATATGCCTGTGCTCGTGTGGTGCGGCTGGCTCTGCCCCGAGGAATCGCCGCTATGTCTGCATCCGAGGGCGGCAGATGCAAAATGCCAGCTCATGAGGAAGGCAAACCCCGAATGAGGGCCGGCGGGCCGTTGACGAGGACTCGCGGAAGCCGGTCCACGACGCAGGACCGCCCGTTGGAGAGCAGGACTGTGGACATCATCGGATTCTCCTGGCAGGAAAATCCTGATTCAGCTTCCCCTGTGATGACATGCGAGACGCACGGCTCGTTATGAACTGAGCCCGGCGACGGATCGTGGCCGGGACGCGACGGTTTCTGGAAGCGGACTAGGTCGCCCCAGTCCGGTCGGTCATCCAGGTTCGGGAACCGTGACAGCCTGTTCTGACGGCTCCGTCGCTGCACCCAGGAACGCCTGTCGGGCTAGACAGGCTTGGGAAATTTTGGCATTTTACCCCCTATTCTCATGCTGGACGAAGGGTCAGGCTCTGGAGCATACGCTATGGCACGAAAGAAAATTGCACTGATCGGCGCGGGCAATATCGGGGGCACTCTGGCCCACCTGTGTGCCCTCAAGGGACTCGGCGATGTGGTTCTGTACGATGTGATTGACGGCCTGCCCCAGGGCAAGGCCCTTGATCTGCTCGAAGCCGGACCGATTGAGGGCTACGACGTGAACCTGACCGGCACTACCAGCTACAGCGATATCCAGGACGCGGATGTCTGCATCGTGACCGCCGGGGTGGCCCGTAAGCCGGGCATGAGCCGAGACGACCTGCTGGGCATCAACTGCAAAATCATGCGCGAGGTCTCGGAGAACATCGCCAGCTATGCGCCGAACAGCTTTCTGATCGTGATTACCAACCCGCTCGACGCCATGGTGACCCTGGCCAAACGTGTCACCGGCTTTCCCAAGAATCGGGTCGTCGGCCAGGCCGGAGTGCTCGACTCGTCGCGCTACCGGACCTTCATCGCCCAGGAACTGAACGTGTCGGTCAAAAACGTGACCGCCATGGTCCTGGGTGGCCACGGCGACGATATGGTGCCGGTGCGGAGCTACTGCCAGGTCGGCGGTATTCCGATTGAGCGGCTGATCGCGGCCGACCGGCTTGAGGAGATTGAGAACCGGGTCCGCCAGGCCGGCGGCGAGATTGTGGCCCTGCTCAAGACCGGCTCGGCCTTTTATTCGCCGGCTTCGGCTGCGGTCCAGATGACCGAGGCCTACCTGTACGACAAGAAGCACATCCTGCCCTGTGCAGCCTACCTCGAAGGCGAGTACGGGATTGAGGATGTGTATTTTGGCGTGCCGGTGAGCATCGGAGCCGGTGGGGTCGAACGGGTCGTGGACATTGCGCTGAGCGACAAGGAAAAGCAGGAGATGCAGGTGTCGGTCAGCCATGTCCAGGAACTGGTCGCCGCCATGGACACGGTCTTGGCGCAAAACGCATAGGGCCAGGAAACCGCAGCTGTGGACAGCGCGGGCCTGGGCTCCACGTCAGTCACGAAAGCTCAGGACGAGAAAGAGAGCCTTGATGACCGATCCTGACCCGGAAAGAACCCTCCACGCTCTTTCCAAACGTAAGGGAAAGTATGGCACCTGTGCATGACATCCTCATTATCGGCGGTGGCGGGGCGGGACTCCGGGCTGCTATCGCCGTGGCCGAGATTAATCCTCAGCTCGACATCGCCTTGGTGTCCAAGGTCTACCCGATGCGCAGCCATACGGTTGCGGCTGAGGGCGGAACTGCAGCGGTCATCAAAGAGAATGACAGCATCGAAGATCATATCAACGATACGATCACCGGTTCCGACTGGATGGCGGACCAGGATGCGGTTGAGCTGTTTGTCAACGAGGCGCCGGCCGAGTTGATCCAGCTGGAGCACTGGGGCTGTCCCTGGAGTCGGGAGCCCGATGGCCGGGTTGCGGTTCGCCCGTTCGGCGGAATGCGGATTGAGCGCACTTGGTTTGCCGCCGACAAGACCGGTTTCCACCTGCTGCACGCGCTGTTTCAAACCTCGCTGAAGTACACCTCGATCACACGCTACGACGAGAGTTTCGCCACCAAGCTGCTGGTCGAAAACGGTCGCTGCCAGGGGGTGACCGCGGTTGAGCTGCGCAGCGGCATGGTCCAGCCGGTGCTGGCCAAGGCGGTCATCATGTGTACCGGCGGGGCCGGCCGGATCTTCCCCTTTACCACCAACGGGGCTATCAAGACCGGTGACGGCATGGCTCTGGCCTATCGGGCCGGGGTGCCGCTGAAAGACATGGAGTTCGTCCAGTACCATCCGACCGGCCTGCCGGGGACGGGCATCCTGATTACCGAGGCCGCCCGGGGCGAGGGCGGCATCCTGGTCAACAAGGACGGCCACCGCTACTTGCAGGACTACGATCTGGGCAAGCCGCTGGATGTCAACGACCCCGGCCACCCGCAGAAACGGACCATGGAACTCGGTCCGCGCGACAAGCTGTCGCAGTGCTTTGTCAAAGAGCACGACAAGGGCAACACCATGCCGGGGCCCTATGGCGACGTGGTCCACCTTGATGTCCGCCACCTCGGCGAGGAGAAGATCGACAAGAAGATTCCCTTCGTCCGCGAGTTGGCCAAGAACTACGCGGGGATTGATCCGGTCTACGAGCCGATTCCGGTCCGACCGGTGGTGCACTATATGATGGGCGGGATCCACACCGATATTGAGGCGGCGACCCCGCTGCCGGGGCTGTATGCGGCGGGCGAGTGCGCGTGTGTCAGCATCAACGGGGCCAACCGGCTCGGCTCGAACTCGCTCACCGAACTCCTGGTGTTTGGCGCCCGGGCCGGCCGTGCGGCCGCGACCTTTGCCCAGGAACAGCCGGAGTGTGACACCCAGGCGCTTGAGGCTCAGGCCAGAGACGAACAGACGCGTATCCAGCAGCAGTTCATTGGCAAGACCGACGGCACCGAGCGCCTCTCCAGTCTGCGGGCCGAGATGACGGCGACCATGGAAGCCGGGGCCGGTATCTATCGGACCCGGGACTCGCTGCAAGAGACCTGTGATAAGGTGTCCGAACTCAGGGAACGGTTTGCCAACATTACCCTCGACGACCGCAGCCTGACCTTCAATACCGACCTGACCGCCGCCCTGGAGCTGGAATGCATGCTGGATGTGGCCGAGGCCGTGGCCTATTCCGCAGTCGCGCGGACAGAGTCGCGCGGCTCTCACCAGCGCACCGACCATCCCCAGCGCGACGACGACAACTTTCTGGCCCACTCGATGGCCTACCGCAGCGACGATGGCCCGCCCCGCATCGAGTATCGGGATGTGGTCATCACCCGCTGGCCGCCCGCTGAACGAAAATATGGAGATTAACAATGGCTGAGCGCAGCATCACGCTGGAGGTCTTCCGCTACCGGCCGGAGGTCGAGCAAGAACCGACTTTCCAGACCTACACCGTGCCCTACCGCGAGGACTGGGTTGTCCTGGACGCGCTGAACTATGTCAAGGATGAGATGGACGGCAGCCTGTCCTACCGCTGGTCGTGCCATATGGGCGTGTGCGGCAGCTGTGGCATGATGATCAATAACGAGCCCAAGCTCAGCTGCGCAGCCTTTCTCCGGGACTACTATCCCCAACCGGTCCGGGTCGAACCGCTGGCCAATTTTCCGGTCGAACGCGACCTCGTCATCAACATGGATGACTTTATGGCCAAGCTCCAGGATGTCCAGCCGTGGCTCATCCGCGAGGAGGAGAAACCGGTTGCCGAGGGCGAGTATTTGCAGAGCCCGGCCGAGCTGGCCAGCTATAAACAGTTCAGCATGTGCATCAACTGCATGCTGTGCTACGCGGCCTGCCCGGTCTACGGTCTAGACTCGTCCTTTGTGGGGCCGGCGGCGATTGCCCTGGCCCAGCGCTACAACCTCGACTCGCGCGATCAGGGCGAGGACGCCAGGCGAGAGGTGATCTCAAAGCACGAGGGCGTGTGGGAGTGCACCTTTGTGAGCGAGTGTTCCGTGGTCTGTCCCAAGCACGTGGACCCGGCCGGAGCCATTCAGCAGGCCAAGGCTTCCGGGGCAATTGACTGGTTCAAGTCCATGCTGCTGCCGAGGGGATCGCAATGAGTGAGCCGTACCACCGCCCGATATCCGCGTCCACCTGGTGGCTTGCCAAGCGCAACTACGTGCTGTTCATGCTGCGCGAGCTGACCAGCGTGTTCATCGCCGTTTTTCTGGTCGTCTTCCTCGTCCAGCTGGCCGAGTTGGCCGAGGGAGCCGAGGGGTATGCGGCGGCGGCGGCGCGGCTGGCCTCGCCGGGCTGGATTGTGTTTCACCTGCTGGTCCTGGTTGCCGCGCTCTACCACAGCATCACCTGGTTTAACCTGACCCCCCAGGTCATCATCGTGCGTCGGGGAGAAGAGCGTGTGCCGCCGGTTGTGATCGCCGGTGCGCACTACCTGGCCTGGCTGGTGGTGTCGGTTGTGATCCTGTTGATCGTCCTGAGGAGCTGAAGTTATGGCCAAGTCGGGCGAAGCGTTCTGGTGGTCTCTGTTTTCGGCCGGGGGCATGGTTGCCGCCCTGCTGGTGCCGATCCATGTCGTGCTGAGCGGTATTGCGATTCCCCTGGGCTGGATATCGGCCGAATCCCTGGCCAGCCTGGTCGCCCATCCGCTGACCAAGCTCTACCTGCTTGTGCTGTTCTCACTGACGTTTTTTCACTGTGTGCACCGC
Source organism: Desulfurellaceae bacterium (assembly GCA_021296095.1). Classification (NCBI taxonomy): domain Bacteria; kingdom Pseudomonadati; phylum Campylobacterota; class Desulfurellia; order Desulfurellales; family Desulfurellaceae; species Desulfurellaceae bacterium. The sequence goes on from JAGWBB010000070.1 coordinate 10,871, forward strand.
ATCCGGCATACCCTGTACGATACGGGTATGCGCGGCTATCAGATGCCGATTGCGGTCATCTGTTATGGCGCGGCCATTGTCGGGACGGTGGCGACCGTCTTTGTCCTGCTGGCGATCTGAACGTTCTGCCTGATCTTCTTTCCCGGGATCGGCCATCAACATCAGCAAAGGGTAAGGTATGAAAACGAGAACCGAGACGGATAGCATGGGGGCAATCGAGGTTGCTGCCGACCGATACTGGGGCGCCCAGACCGAGCGTTCGCGCACCAACTTCCCCATCGGTGTCGAGCGTTTCCGTTTCACCCGGCCCATCATCCGGGCCATGGGCGTGCTCAAGAAGAGCGCCGCCCTGGCCAACGGCGAGCTGGGACAGCTGCCCCAGGACAAGGTCGAGCTGATCGTGCGGGCGGCCGACGAGGTGATCTCCGGTGCCCTCGACGATCATTTCCCGCTGGTGGTCTTCCAGACCGGCTCGGGTACCCAGACCAATATGAACACCAACGAGGTGATCTCAAACCGGGCCATTGAGCTGGCCGGCGGCGAGATGGGTTCAAAGAAGCCGATCCATCCCAACGATGATGTCAACCGCGGCCAGAGCTCCAACGATACCTTTCCCACCGCCATGCATATTGCTGCGGTCGAACAGCTCGAAGACGTGCTGATTCCGGCCGTCAGTCAGCTGGCCGCCACCCTGCACGCCAAGTCCGAGCAGTTCGGCAACGTGGTCAAGGTTGGCCGTACGCATTTGCAGGACGCCACCCCGATCACCCTGGGACAGGAGATTGGCGGCTGGGCGGCCCAGCTTGACGCCGCCCTGGCCGACGTGCGTCGGACGATTCCCGGCCTGTGCGAGCTGGCGATCGGCGGAACTGCGGTCGGCACCGGCCTCAATGCCCATCCCCAGTTCGGCGACCTGGCCGCGGCCAAGATGTCGGCCGAGACCGGACGGTCGTTCATCTCGGCGCCAAACAAGTTCGCCTCCCTGTCGGCCCACGACGCCATGGTCACCGCCAGTGCCTCGCTGCGCACCCTGGCCGGAGCGCTGATGAAGATCGCCAACGACGTGCGCTGGCTGGCCTGCGGCCCGCGGGCCGGTATTGCCGAGATCCTCATCCCCGAGAACGAGCCGGGCTCTTCCATCATGCCCGGCAAGGTCAACCCGACCCAGTCCGAGGCGCTGACCATGGTCGCTGTGCAGGTGTTCGGCAACGATGCGGCCGTGGCCTTTGGCGGCTCGCAGGGCAACTTCCAACTCAACGTCTTCAAGCCGGTGATGGTGCACAATCTGCTCGAATCCGTCCAGCTCATTGCCGACGCGTGTGGGGCTTTTCACGACCACTGCGCGATCGGGATCGAGCCGAACACAGAACGGATCGAGAAGCATTTGCAGGAATCGCTGATGGTGGTGACCGCCTTGAACCCTCATATCGGTTATGAGAAGGCGGCCGAAATCGCCAAGAAGGCGCACAAGGACGGATCAAGCCTCAGGGAAGCGGCCCTGGCCTTGGCCCATGTGACGGCTGAGGAGTACGATAAGTGGGTCCGACCCGAAGATATGGTCGGACCCAAGGGCTAGTTCGGCCGACCGGCCGCCTAGACCGGCAGCTTGGTCATCACCTGCAGGGTTTCATCCTCGACACATTCTTCGATCGCCGGTGCCCATTTCTGGAACTCGGGATCCTGTGAGGCCTTTTCCAGGGTCGTCTGGACAGCGTTGGCATCGGGCAGCTCCCAGACGTCAACGACGGTGTGCAAACGCCCGATGACGTTGAAGTAACTCCCGTGCAGCTTCCAGCCGCCGTGCTTCTCCAGCAGCGGGGCCAGCTGTCCGAGCACCTCGGTAAACTGCTGTACCTTCCCCGGCCGCAGCTTAATATGGGCGAATAGGTAGGCCATAGTGCGTTCCTCCTTTTGGGAATGATACGGCCGACACTAGCGGAGCCTCTGTACCTCGTCAAGCTTTGGCGGGGTTGATTATGGACGGCTCTGGGCCGGCCGGTGCTGTTGATCGCCGAGTTCGCCTGACCGCAGCGCTGACTCTTGTCGGTGAGCGGGCAGGAGGCGTTCCGGGTCTGGTTCGGGGCCGGCGCTTTGGGCCGTCCGGCGAAAGAGCCCGTGCGTGACGCTCCGGGAACGAATCCGTCCCCCGGCCACCCGTCTCTCCCCTCAGGCAGAACCTTCCCCTCGCCCACTGGTTTGCCCGCTCTGGCATCCCGGAGGCGAATGCCGACTTTTTGCGATCATCCCCGCAATTTTGCTAGCGCAATAGAAGACCTGAGTTCGTACACTGGGTGGCAAAAAGCGTCGGTGAACCAGAGGACAGCGCGGGCCGACACGCCTGAGAACCGTGGTGAAGCGAACAACGGCTCCGGCTGGTGTGCAAGCTGCCCGTTGCCGAAGCGCCGCGCACTCGTGTCCTGGGAAGTGGAGGAGAGAATTTTGTCAGCCCTCAGCTCGAGAGCCGAACGGACTCAAAAACGACGCAGAGCCTTGCTCGACACTGCCAGGAAGTTGTTTGCGAAGCACGGGTACGAAGAGACCTCGACCGAAGAGATTGTCCGCAGTGTCGGGGTGACCAGAGGCACGCTGTACTCTCAGTTTCGCGACAAGGCCGCTCTCTTCGCCGCCGTCTATCAGGAGCAGCGGGCCGCTCTGGCCCAGTCCATCGGCGAGTGTATCCAGGTCGCCGATGGCGCTCCGCGGCAGCAGGCCGTGCTCGCGGTGTGCCGAGCCTTTATTGAAAAGGCCGCAGACCCGCAGGTGCGGCGCATTCTCTTTGCCGATGGCCCGGCAGTCCTGGACCAGGATGTGATCCGAGAACCCGATCCCGCCCTGCTGCTCCTCCGGCAGGCGTTCGAGCCGTTGATGGCCGAGGGCGTGATTGACCCGCTGCCGCTTGACCCGCTCATCCACCTGGTATGGGCAACGTGTTTCGAAGCGGGCACCTATATCGCCAGCGCAGACGATAGTGCCGCAGCCCAGCAGGAAATGATCGGCACGCTGGAGCGTCTGCTCACCGGGTTGTGGTCCAGATCCCAGGCCGTTTGAGGCTCCGAGCACGGTCCGACCGCACCAAGCCGACCTAGTCCCCTTCGCGCATTGACCCCGGTGGTCCGGGCGCTGGTCAAACACGGCCATCGGCTCACTGTCATGGAAGACCGCCAAGCGGTGGGGGGACGGGGATTCGTCTGGATCGGCCAGGCTTCCGATCAGCCTTGTATCCAGGAAGAAGATGAAACCGGACCTTGGTCTGTCCCGCCGCAGAGGCTATCATCTCCGGCCATGAAGCGGACCCTGGTTTTCTGTGTTGTTGGATGCTGCACCCTGCTTGCCTCACTGGCGGGCATGGATGCGCCCGCCAACGGAACTGTTCCAGAACATCCCGACCCATCTGCCGCCCTGAATGTCGGCGCCCCGGAGATCCGAGCCGCCGATCTCCAGCGCCATATCGAGACCTTAGCCTCTGAACAGATGGCCGGCCGGCTGACCGGTACGGCCGGTGAGCGCGCCGCGACAGCCTACGTGGCCGCCCTGTTTGAGGGCTTCGGCCTGACTCCGGCGGGCGATGACGGCACCTACTTCCAGGCCTTTCCTTTTACGGCTGGCGTCTCGCTCGGGCCGAGCAATACCCTGCTGAGCGAGCTTCCAGACCGAGACGGTCGGACAACACCGCAAGCCGGACCGGCCTATGTGGTCAACCAAGACTGGCGTCCGTTGACCTTTTCCAAAACCGGCCGGTTCGAGCCTGCGGGAGTCGTGTTCGCCGGCTATGGC
>JAGWBB010000070.1:14772-20999 GCA_021296095.1 Desulfurellaceae bacterium
CGCAAGGCCATGGTCGCCCGCGATCATGGCGCGCGGGGACTCATTGTCGTCAGCGGTCCCAACGCCGCGGTCAACGAGCAACTCGTCGGCCTGGCCTTTGACGCCTCGCTGGCCGGGACGAGTATTGGGGTGCTGTCGGTCACCGATGCGGTCGCGGCCACCTGGTTGCAGGCTGGCGGCCAAGACCTCAAGACGCTGCACGACGCTGCGGATACGGGCCGGCCGGTCGCGGGGTTCGCGCTGCCCGGGCTGCGGCTGGCCGCCCGCATAGATATTCAACAGGAGAAAAAAACCGGGCGTAACGTCCTGGCCCGTCTGCTGGCAAACGGGCCGGCCGGGTCTCGCCCGCTAGTGATCGGAGCGCATATCGACCATCTCGGCAGTGGACACGGCGCCGACTCGCTGGCCCGCGGCCAAGAAAAAGGGACCATCCATTACGGGGCTGACGATAACGCCTCTGGCGTTGCCGGCCTGCTCGAAATTGCCCAGCATCTGGCCGCCCAAAAAGCTCGGGGGCAACTCGCGTTGCAACGGGATGTGGTATTCGCCGCCTGGTCCGGGGAAGAAATGGGGCTGCTGGGATCGAGCCATTTTACCCGCGCGTTCGACAACCACGCCGCTCAGCCGGCTGCGCCGAGACCGGCCGCCTACCTGAACATGGATATGATCGGGCGGCTGCAAAAAAGCGTCGTGCTCCAGGGCGTCGGCTCGAGTGCGGTCTGGACCGACCTCATCGAACAGGCCAACGCCGGGCTCGGGCTGCCGCTGAGCCTGCAAAACGAGAGCTATCTGCCGACCGACGCCACGTCGTTCTATCTCAAGCGGGTTCCGGTGCTGAGCGCCTTTACCGGCGCGCACGAGGACTACCACACTCCGCGTGACACGGCCGATAAAATTCAGCTTGCGGGTACGGAAAAAATCACCCGTCTGATGGCCGCCCTGGCCACGCAGCTCGCCACCCGTCAGGACGTGCCCGACTACCGGGAAATAGACCGACCGTCCCGTCAGGTCGGACGTGTCGGACTGCGCGCCTATCTGGGCACTATCCCGGATTACACCCAGGCGGACGTGGTCGGGGTCAGGCTGTCAGGCGTGGTCAGCGGCGGTCCCGCAGCCCGAGCCGGTCTGCAAGACGGCGATATTATTGTTCGGCTGGCGGGCCAGCGTATCGAAAATATCTATGATTATACTTATGCCTTGGACGGCTTACGCATTGACAGACCGGTCGAGATCGGCGTCCAGCGTCGCGGCCAAGAACTGATCCTCAGCATCACGCCCGGCTCGCGCGAATAGGAACACTTCCTCTTGACCGAGGAAGGCTTCCGTGACACCGTGTGACCTGACCGCGCCGTCAGGGGAGCTGCCAGGAGAGGGTCGGCGGCAAACAGGGGGTCGCATGAGTCCGCCCCATTCGATAACACCGGAACGCTTTGAGGCTGTGCTGTTCGACCTTGACGGAGTACTCACGGCGACCGCAAAAGTTCATGCCGCGTGCTGGAAACGTATGTTCGACGAGTTTCTCCAGCACCAGGCGCGCTGCGACAACAGCGTTTTCGTGCCCTTTGATATCCGCACCGATTACCCCCGCTACGTTGACGGTAAACCGCGCTATGAGGGCGTCCAGAGTTTTCTCGCCGCGCGCGGCCTGTGTCTGCCCTACGGTAACCCGGACGATCCTCCCCAACGCCGGACAGTGTGTGGCCTGGGCAATCGCAAGAACGACCTCATCCAGACCGTTCTTGCTGCGGACGGGGTCGAGACCTATCCGGACGCGCTGAGCGTTGTGCGGGCGATGCGCGCCTGGGGCCTGAAAACGGCCGTCGTGTCGTCGAGCCGCAACTGCCCGGCGATCCTGGAGGCGGCCCATATGGCCGATCTGTTTGAACTGCGACTCGACGGTGGGATGGCGGCCGACCTCAAGCTGAAGGGCAAGCCCGCGCCCGACACCTTCCTGGCTGCGGCCCGCCAGCTCGGTGTTCCGCCCCAGCGGGCGGTGGTGATTGAAGACGCGCTGGTCGGTGTGCAGGCCGGACGCGCAGGCGGCTTTGGGTTGGTGGTCGGCGTGGCGCGCCGCGCACAGGCCGGCGAAGCGCAGGCCCTGCGAGAGCATGGGGCCGATATCGTCGTCACGGACCTGAGGGATCTGATTGGCCATGATTAAACAACACACCCTTGGTCTTCCCCACTCCGTCTATCCGATTGATGAATGGAAGATTATTGAAAATCGCTACTATCCGCAGTTCCTGGCCGGGACGGAGACGCTGTTTGCCCTCAGCAACGGCTATCTGGGTATGCGCGGCTGCTTTGAGGAAGACTCGCCAGTCGAGGAAGACGGCACCTTTGTCAATGCTTTTTACGAGTCGTGGCCGATTGTGTACGGCGAGGAAGCCTACGGTTTCGCCAAAACCGGTCAGACGATTGTCAACGTTCCGAATAGCAGGATCATCAAGCTGTACATCGATGATGAACCGCTCTCGCTGCGCTATGCCAACCTGCTGCACTATACCCGCACGCTCGATATGAAGGGCGGCACGCTCAACCGCGAGCTACTGTGGGAGACGCCGGCCGGCAAGCGGGTGCTGATCAAATCGCGTCGTCTGGTCTCCCTGAGTCACCGCCATCTTGCCGCGATTGAATATAAGGTGACGGTCCTGAACGCCCCGGCCCCAGTCGTGATTTCCTCCGAGGTCGTCTACCGCCACAGCGTTCCAGACGCGGCCAGCACAGACCCCCGTAAAGCCCGCGATTTCTCGGAGCGTCCACTCCTGCCCGAGCACCACTATGTGCCGGAGGGCAGGGATAAACGGGTAGTGCTGGGCCATGCGACCCGACGCAGCCGGATGACGATCGCCTGCGGTATTGATCACAGCCTGGAAACCGCGTGTCGCTTCTCCTATACCAGCGCGAGCACACCGGACTCCGGCAAGCTCGTCCTGCGTGTCGAGGCTTTACCCGGTCAGCCCATCAGCCTGACCAAGTATATGACCTATCACACCTCGGGCTCGGCGCCGACCGATGAGCTATGCACGCGGGCCGAGCACACGCTTGATCGGGCTCTGGAGCACGGCTTTTCAGAGCTGCTGGACAGCCAGCAGCTGTATCTGTACGACTTTTGGCAACGCAGCGACGTGGAAATCGACGGTCAGCCGACCGTTCAGCAGGACGTGCGCTTCAACCTGTTTCAGCTGTGCCAGGCGACCGCCAGAGTCGAGGGGGCGGGCGTGCCGGCCAAGGGTCTGACCGGGCAGGCGTATGAGGGTCACTATTTCTGGGACGGCGAAATCTATGTCATGCCGTTTCTGATCTACACCGCATCGCGAATCGCCCGCAATCTGCTCAAGTTTCGCCACGATAAGCTGACCCACGCCCGCCAGCGTGCCCAGGAACTCGGTCTGCGGGGAGCCAAATTTCCGTGGCGGACGATCAGCGGTGAGGAAGCCTCTGCCTACTACGCGGCCGGAACGGCCCAGTACCACATCAATGCCGACATCATATACGCCCTGCATAAATATGTAGACGCCACCGGCGACGCCGAGTTCTTGCAGGAAGTCGGTGCTGAAATGCTGGTCGAGACCGCCCGAATGTGGTGCGACCTGGGGTTTTACTCCGAACGGGCGGGCGGGAAGTTCTGTATCAACGGCGTGACCGGGCCCGACGAATACACCACGGTGGTCAACAATAACGCCTTTACCAATCTGATGGCCCGCGAGAACCTCCGCTACGCGGCCCAGACCGTGACGGCGCTGCAAAAAGACAAGCCTGGCTGGTACGCGACTCTGGTCGAGAAGACCGGTCTGGCCTTCGAGGAGGTCGCCCAGTGGCAGGACGTGGCCGACCGGATGTATGTACCCTACGACCGGGAGCTTGGCATCCACCCCCAGGACGACCACTTTCTGGACCAGGAGCCGTGGGATTTTGCCAATACCCCAGCCGAGAGATATCCCGTCTTTCTGCACCATCATCCGCTGATGATTTATCGCCGCCAGATCATCAAACAGGCTGATGTGGTACTGGCCATGTTCTTGCTCAGCCACGAATTCACCATTGAGCAGAAAAAGCGCAATTTTGACTATTACGACCCTCTGACGACCGGCGATTCGTCACTGTCAGCCTCAATCCAGAGCATTGCCGCCTCAGACATCGGATATGCCGAGAAGGCCTACGAATACTTCCGCTCGACCGCCCTCATGGACTTGGCCAACATCACCGGCAACGTCCAGGACGGCATACACCTGGCCGCAATGGGCGGGACCTGGATGGCGCTGGTGTACGGCTTCGGAGGCATGCGCGATCATGACGGCCGCCTCTCGTTTGACCCCAAGCTGCCGGCCCGGTGGCAGCGGCTGAAATTCCCCCTGATGGTGCGGGGGATGAGCCTGGTGGTCGATATTCAGCAGGATGCGGTGACCTATCTGCTGCGCCAGGGCGATGAGTTGACGATTTCCCACCAGGGCCAGGACGTGCGTCTGACCGGTTGGGAGCCGCGCCTGTGTCCGCTGCGTTCGGCCCGCCCGCCCGCCCTGGCGGCGGCTTCGACCTGAAACGATCCGAGAAAGGAGATCTGTATGAGCAAAGAGGTTGTGACTCCGACCGGTATGGAGAGCTACTATACGAACTTCCATTTCGCCCCGGCGATCAAGGACGGTGATCGCCTGTTCTGCTCCGGCCAGCTCGGCAACGGCGCCGATAACGCCATTGCCGACGACCCTGAAACCCAGTTCACCCAGGCGTTCGAGAATGTCAAAGCCGTCCTGGAAACGGCCGGTGTCTCGTTTGACAACGTGGTCGAGATGACGACCTTTCATGTCGGCCTGCGCGATAACCTGGGCACGTTCATGAAGGTTAAGGATCGCTATATGGCAGAGCCCTATCCGGCCTGGACGGCGATTGGTACTACCGAGTTGGCGTTTCCCGGCGCCCTGGTCGAGATCAAGGTGATTGCCCGGCTCAGTGCCTAGCCCGATACGGCGCAGGATGAGACAGGCGGTCTATCTGGCCGGCTTGCTGGGACTGATTGTTCTGCTGTGGCATCACACCCTTGTCTATCCGCTCAAGCTGCTGGTGGTCTTTTTTCATGAGGCGTCGCACGCCCTGGTCACCGTGGCGACCGGTGGGACGGTCCGGGCCATGGCCATCGATCCCCAGCAGGGTGGACAGGTGATTGCCGTCGGCGGCAACCGTTTCCTCAGTCTGAGCGCCGGGTATCTCGGTTCTCTGGCCTGGGGCATGGTCATCTATCTGCTGGCGACAGGCACCCGGCGGCAGCAGACGATCATGGTGGTGCTGGGGCTGACGGTGGCCGGCATTACAGTGGTGTATGTCCGCAACCTGTTCGGCTTGGCCTTTGGTTGTCTGGCCGGGTGCGGCATGCTGGCGACGGGCTGGTGGGTCAGGCCGGCCGTCAACGGCTTTTTGCTGCGCTTGATCGGGCTGACCAGCCTGCTGTACGCGCCGCTGGACATCTATAGCGACACCATCGCCCGTTCCCAGCTGCGCTCCGACGCGCGTATGCTGGCCGAGGAGTTCGGCGGGGCAACCGTGGTGTGGGGCGGGGTGTGGATGGCGATCAGCCTGTTGGCGGTGGTGTACTGTCTGCGTCGGAGCCTGCGCATGCCTACCCAGTCAGAACCTTAGCGCCTCCCCTGTGGAGAAGACGCGCCGGGTCGGGCGGGCGGATGTCCGTCCGCCCCGGCCTAGCCCTTCTGGCCAAGCGGCGCGACCTGCTCTTCGAGCAGACGCAGGGTGGGCGACGAAGTGGCTGAGCCCCGGTCGGACTGTTCCGTGCGGCGCAGGTAGTAAAAACGCTGCGGACCGCTGGGGGTCGCTTGCAGCAGCTGTGAGACCACCTCGAAGCGCCCCGTCGCCGGCCGGTCAGCCGGCGGCTTCGGGGTGACACACTGTCCGATGCGGTATTTGAAGCTTGAATCGGGTTTGGCCATGAATTCCCTCCAGTTGTGCCGCCGCCGCGGCCACGGGGAAGGAATTCCGAGTTGGCCTGCTATCAGCGGGTGAGAACCGATGGAACGAACACGTGGGACCCGAACCGGGGCTGGCCCAAGGCCGTCCCTCGGAGCCTGAGAGCGATGCGTGGCAAGGCCACGACCGTCTCGGCCGGGTCGTCCGGTTCTTCCTGTCTAGAGTGCGGTTGGTCGGATTCGGACATCACAACTCCTCTCATCGCTGAGATGGCCGTATTATAAGAATTGTGTTGCAAAGCGCAAGCGCGG
>JAGWBB010000070.1:21255-22850 GCA_021296095.1 Desulfurellaceae bacterium
CGCGCGACGGCCGATTTCGTCCACCGGGCGGTCATTCGGGAGCTGGCCGGCGCGCGCCGCAAAACGGGTAGCGGCAAGAGCGGCCTGCTTGAAATCCTGCCTGTCGGCCAACACGTGCTGGAGCGCACCGCGGTCAGGCTTGGCCAGGCCGGCGACCTGCGCGTGCGCCTGACCGCCGGCCTGCCCGCGGCCGGACGTCGGATTCTGGGACGCGAGGCCGCCGCCCTGTTGACCGGCCGCCTGCCACAGGCGCTCGACCGCGTGCTGACGCGCCTCGACCGCTCCCAGCTCGCCAGACATGTACAGACGGTTGAAGACCAGCTGGCCCTGCGCCAGCAGCTCAGCGCCCACGGTCTGGTCGCCTTCGTCGCCGAGGGCAGCAGCCTGCCCCGCCACAGCGGAGCGGACGATAGACCGCTCGACGGAGCGATTCCGCTCGAGGTGCCGCCGGCCCTGGCCTGTGAGCTTGAAGCCCCCCACGCCGGCCCGCTACGCGGGCTGGGCGTCCGGGCCGGGGTGACGCTAATCGTCGGCGGCGGCTATCACGGCAAATCGACCCTGTTGGCGGCTCTGGCCCAGGGGGTGTACGACCACATTCCGGGTGACGGTCGGGAGCGCTGCGTGAGCGTGCCGGGGGTGGTGAGCATTCGGGCCGAGGACGGGCGCGCTGTCCGGGAGGTCGATCTGCGGCCGTTCATCGCCGCCCTGCCGCTCGGTCGCCGAACCGACCGGTTTGACACCGACGACGCCTCGGGCAGCACCTCGCAGGCCGCAGCGATTGTCGAAGCCCTGGAGGTCGGCGCGACCGTGCTGCTGATTGACGAGGATACGGCGGCGACCAATTTCATGATTCGGGATGCCCGGATGCGGCGCCTGGTGCCGGATGACAGAGAACCGATTACGCCCTATCTTGATCGCGTTCGCCAGCTGTGGGAGGAGCGCGGGGTGTCTTCGATTCTGGTTGTGGGTGGGGCCGGCGACTACCTCGACGTGGCGGATCGGGTGATTCACATGGACGAGTATCGGCCCCGCGATGTCACGGCTCGGGCCAAAGACATTGCCGCAACCCTGCCCCAGGCCGGCCCGCAGCCGCCCGGCAGATGGCCGCCGGCAGCGGACCGGCTACCCGACCCGCGCAGCCTCGACCCCAGTCGGGGCAGGAAGGCCGAGCGGGTGCGCGGCGTGAAAACCCGCACCATCGAGTTCGGGACTGAAGAGATTGAGGTCTCGCTGCTGTTTCAGTTGGTTGATCCGGCCCAGTGTCGGATGATCGGGGATGTCTTGCTGGCCTGCGCCCGCGGGCTGTGTGACGGACGGCGTAGCCTGGCCGACATCCTTGAGCTGATCGAGACCCGCATTGAGCGCGACGGTCTGGAAGCTCTGACCCAGCCCGGCTTCGGCGACCGGGCTCGGGTGCGGCGTTTTGAGATTGCCGCTGCCCTCAACCGATTGCGCAGTTTACGTCTGATGCCCCAATCGAAAAAGACGAGTTGAACCGACCCTTAGGCATCGTGCAGAGCGGCCACGCCGGGCAGCTGTTTGCCCTCCAGGAACTCCAGCGACGCCCCGCCGCCGGTTGAGATATGCGTCATCCG
>JAGWBB010000071.1:0-457 GCA_021296095.1 Desulfurellaceae bacterium
CGGGAGACATGTTTGCCGGCGCCTTTCTGTACGCCATCACCCACGGCTACACGGCCGAAGACGCCGCCCACCTGGCCTGCCGGCTGTCCAGCAAAGTCGTCTCGCAGTTGGGTCCGCGCCTGCACGGCGATGTCACAGCCCAGCTGCGCGATGGATAAATGGCGGGACGGGATCGGGCGACGCCTCAGGCCGATTCGCGCAGCTGGCGCACGGAGACGCGTGACGACATAGCGGCCTGTACGCGACCCATCACGCGTCGCGTGTGTCGTCGCCCACGTCCGAGAAGTTCGTGATGGTGACGCTGCCCTGGGGAAACTCGGCAACGATGCTCAGCCGTCCGCCCAAGGCTTCGATGCAGGCGCGGAGGTTCGAGACATACATATCCGCCCGCCGCTCCAACTTGGCGACGGCCGGCTGTTTGACGTTCAAGGCTTCGCCGAGCGCCTTCTGGGTCATC
>JAGWBB010000071.1:624-2882 GCA_021296095.1 Desulfurellaceae bacterium
GGTTCTCCAGTTCTTTCCGGATATCCTGAGCGACCTCATCCACTTCCCGCGCCACTCGAGGCTCAAGTCCGAGTTCCTGTTCCAAGGCTGTCGTGAGCGGCAGCAGCAGAGGTGCCGCCGGTGAATCCTGAATCAGCTCGTGTATACGCGTCGGCCCAAGCTCAATGCTAAACGCCATCAAGGCCACAAGAAGCTCTCTTGGCAGAGAGTCCAGTTCCGGGAGAAGAGCGAGGAGCGTCTCAATATCTTGCTCGCAGCCAGAGGGATCACCGTTCTCAAGAGTTGCCCTGGCCCGGATCAGGTGGCCGGCTGCTCGGCTCCCCAGTGATTCCGCGCTGCATTGTTCGAGGGCCAGACCAGCCGTCCTGATGGCTGTATCGTAGTTGCGGCATTCCAACTCGAAAGACGCTTTTCCAATGAGAGCGTACTCAATAAACCCTTGGTCTGGAGGGATTGCGTACTCACCTAATCGGCGCACCACCTCGTCAAAGGTATCCAAGGCTTCTTCAGGCCGCTCCAAATTCCCGAGAAGGTCCCCCTTGCGACAGAGGGCAAGAGCGACCGCTTCCCGAAACATCGGAACCTCGCTTGCCCCGTAGCGGCGTACCACTTCGTCACAAGCTGCCAAGGCATCCTCAGACCGCTCCAGTTCCCAAAGGAGGGCTCCCATACGGTGGAGGGCTCTGGCAACCACTTCCCGAAGCGCCGGCACCTCGCTTGTCCCATAACGGCGTACCACTTCGTCATAGGCTGCCAGGGCGTCCTCGGGCTGCTTCAGTTTATGAAACGTTTCTCCCCTTTCGATGAGTTCCCTACCTGTCATCTCTGCGGAGACGTCCGCGTTTCTATGGCGTCGGTCCACCGGATAGGGAGTCGGTTTTACGCCAGTCCACTCGGACTCCGCCCCTCCTGGGGGTATGAGGCCCTGGGCGCGGACCTCCGAAAGCAGGGTGTCACGATGCTCAGCCAGGGCTGGCAGGGCCAACAACTGCGCGAGGGCGGTCTGATGCAACGTCCGCATCTCCCCGTTGAAGTTGCCCGCTTCACGGGCCATCTCCACTCCGATATCTCTCAACTCGGGCGGCGCGTAGAACGCCTCCATGAAGCGGATGAGAGCCTCGACCAAGCGATCCGGCCCGCGGGGACGACGCAGCAAGTAATAGATGTTGTAGAGACGCTGGGTCAGGTAGTACTGCTTGCGGCGCGCCGTGCCTCCAGCCACTTCGACGATGCCCCGTTCCACGAGACGGGTGAGCTGGGCGCTGCACGGGCTTGGCTTGAGCCGAGACCGGTCGGCGATTTCTTTTGTGGTGGCCGGCTTCCATAGCTCGGCAAGCGCCAGATAGACCCGTCTTTCCTGTGCCGGGAGCAGTTCGATATGGCCTCTGAAGTATTCCGTGTGGTCATCGACCAAGTCGAGTAGATTGGCCATCAGGTTGCGAAAGGATCGGCCCACCCCGAAACGGGCCACAATCACCACCAGGCGGGGGTCGCCACCGGTCAGGATCTGCAACGACCGAATCGTCTCTGACCGAGCATCGTGACCGGACACCGTCTTCCACAGCACGGCGCACTCCTGCGTGTCGAGTGGCCGCAACAGCCGCACCCGGAACTGGTCGTACAAGGCTTGGTCCGGATTGTCGATCTGGTCGAAGCGGTTCGTTGCGCTTGCAAGCAGCACGATCCGCGGCTCGGTCTGGAGAACCTTGCGCAGCCGCCAGCCCGCGTCCTGGTCTACCATGTCCCCGAACATCATGTTCAGGTTCTCGACCATCAGCACGAGCCGCTTGCCCTCGCGGTCCGCAAAATCGAGCAGGGCTCCAAGACAGCGGTTCTCCAGCGTCTGGTCGTCGTCAATGGCGCGCAACTCATCATAGGTCCGATGCAGGTCAGGGCTGCCCTCCCGGTGTGGCGCCTGGACGGCAAGGCGGGACAGGCATTCCAGCCAGAACTCTCCCGCCGTGGACACCTCGTAGCTCTCCTCGGCGAAGACAATCGGGAAGAAGCTCGCAGACAAGGTATTATCACGACCTATCTCGGCCGCAACGCGTCGGAGCAGGCTTGTCTTCCCGCTGCCACGCGGACCGATCACAAGCTGATGCGGATTCGCGTTGCCGGTGTATTCGCGTAGCATCTCGACGAGCGAGGCGAATTCATTCGTCCGGACACAGAACGACGCGATTATCTCCTCATCGGACAGGAACCCTGGATTGTACTTCCTGGTGGGGGCGGCCATCGCAGCATTCTCCGTTCAGACT
>JAGWBB010000071.1:2997-3506 GCA_021296095.1 Desulfurellaceae bacterium
GATCGGCGGCGGCTGGCTCCGAGAAATGTGCGGCGTACTGCTTAATGGCAGCGCTGCGCAGCCTGCCGCCATCCGTTGCAGCTTCAGTCAAGAGATCGAGTGCGAGCCGGTACAGCTCAGTCCCGAGCACCATCTTCAAGCGACTCTCGTAGTGATCCAGGTCGGTTTGCCCGGGCGCGCCGAGCATCTCGTCGGTATACACGTGCTCTACGTCCTGGGATGTGGCGTTTTGCCGAAAAGCGGTCTCCTTCAACCCAGTTTGCCCCTGCTTTCCTAAGCGTCATGCTTTCGCCTTCAAGCCAACAATTCTGTTGGCTACAATTTTGTTGGCAAAATCTTCCGCTGTCAAGTAGGGGAAAATCCAAGGGAGAGATCGGGCGACGCTTCAGGCCGATTCGCGCAGCTGGCGCAACTCGTGGACAATCGCCGTGTGGCGCTGGCGGCTGAGCCGATAGGGCAGGAAGCCGAGCACCATGCCGACGCCGAACAGCAGCGTCACCAGGGCGCTG
>JAGWBB010000071.1:3653-4292 GCA_021296095.1 Desulfurellaceae bacterium
CTCATGCTCGTCGGTCACGTCGGCAATCATCGCCCCAACCATCGTCATGGAGATGATGATGGCGGTATAGCTCACGAAGATCGTTCCGCCCACGACCCACATCAGCACGAGCTCACCGCTGCCCGGCAACAGGCCGGCCAGCCGCACGAAAACGAGCGCAGCCAACATCAGCGGTGCGGCCACGGCGGTGGCGAGAATCAGCCGTTTCTTGCCCAGCCGCTCGGCCAGCGGTCGCGTCACGACCAGGGCCAGCAGCGAGCTGGCGATGAGAACAAACATGAAGAGCGTGAGCTGCTCCGAGCTGAACCCCCACAAAAAAGTGTTGAGGTAATTATTGAGGTTCTGGTTCACCCCAAACGAGACCCACAGACACAGCCCGCCGACAACGGCCGCCCGGTACGACGGGCTGCCCAGCGCCGCCCGCATGTCTCGGGGCAGAGATCTGAGCCGGACCGGCTGTATACGGCTGTCAGCCACCTGAGCCCGCAGGGCAGCCCGCTGGGTGCCGAGCGCCGACACCAGGGTCGTCACGACCATGATGACCGCGCCCCACACGGCAAAGCCGGCATAGCCCTCAGGATTGAGCAGCCCCTGGGGATAGCGGGGGGTGGCGCGCAGAAACACCGCATAGGCCAGCAC
>JAGWBB010000071.1:4315-4860 GCA_021296095.1 Desulfurellaceae bacterium
AGGGTTTGCAGCGAGGTGCGCTCGTCATAGTCCTGGGTCAGCTCGGCCACCAGGGCCTGGTGCGGAATGGCAAACAGGGTCATGGCAAAACGCGTGGCCGAGGCAGAGCCCAGCAGCCACGCGAACAGCCCGGCCTGGCTCAACCCCCGGGGCGGCAGAAACACCGCCACAAAACACACCGCCAGCGGCAGGCCGGCGGCATACATGAAAGGGTGGCGCCGGCCGAGTCGAGACCGGAAGCCGTCGGACCAGACACCGACCGCCGGATCGGTCACCGCATCGATAAGCAGGGCGACGAACAGCGCCACGCCACACAGACCGGGATCGAGTCCGACAATCTGCTGATAATAAAACAGCAAAAAGAGGGTAAATGCGTTGGTCTTAATGCCTTCGGCGGACAGCCCGAAGCCGTAGGCGATCTTGACCCTGTGGGACAGGCGGCCTGGGGCGTGCATATCACGAGCCGGGCGTGCTCAGCCCAGTCCAGCGCCGGTAGTCCTGCGGAGTATCGATATCGGCCACAATGCCGGGGTCGTCGAGCGGCA
>JAGWBB010000071.1:4869-9184 GCA_021296095.1 Desulfurellaceae bacterium
ACGACCGTTTTGGCGCCTTTATCAAGCGGAGCGGCCAGCAGCTCGGCATAGACCTGGCGGGAGAACAACACCGGATGGCCGCGCTTGCCCTGATGGGCGGCAATGATGATCGGCAGCCGATCAGTCCGAAACGAGGCGATAAGCGCGGCAATGGTCTCCATCCTGACCAGCGGATGGTCAACCAGATTCACCACCGCAGCCTCGCTATCGGGCGACAGCGCGCCAAGCCCACACACCAGAGAAGACAGCTGGCCTTGGGTATAGTGCGGATTGACGACTGTGCGCAGAGCTGGATGCCGGGGCAGGGCGGGCCGCAGCCGGTCCTCCCAGGCGCCCAGCACGACGATCAGCTCCTCCACCCCGGCGTCGAGGAAAGCCGTGCAAATCCGCCCAATAAAGGTTTGGCCCTGGTAGGCCAGGAGCGCCTTTGGCGAGCCCATACGACGCGACTCGCCGGCGGCCAGAAGAATGCCCGAGATCATAGGCTGGACGGGCTCAGCCGCCGAACTTGAACGGACCGCTCGACCGCGCCTTGGCGGCCAGGGACAGCGTCTCCAGCGACCCGCGGTGCCGCGCCCGGACGATCTCGGCGGCAATGGCTACGGCGATTTCGGCCGGCGTCTCAGCCGCAATATCCAGACCCATGGGGGTGTGGAGCTGAAGCCCTGTTCGGCCAGGCGTTCGAGGGTGGTCTTGGCCCGGCGTTTGCTCCCGATCATGCCGATATAGGCCGGGGTCTTGTGCAGCGCCACCCGCACCGACTCCTCGTCATGTACATGCCCCCGGGTGACGACGACGACAAAGGTCTGCTCGTTGATCTCCAGGCTGTCCAGCACCTGGCCAAAGGGTCCGACCCGGATATCGGCCGCGTGGGGAAAGCGCTCGGTATTGGCAAATGCCCAGCGATCATCGACGACAATCGTCCGAAAACCCATCAGGTGAGCGATCTCGCACAGCGGCTGGGCAATATGGCCGGCGCCGGCAATAATCAGGGTCTGCTGGCCCGACTGGACGTCAACAAAGACTTTGGGCCAGTCCTGGCGACGGGCGACGACCTCTTCCACCGCCTGGCCCTGGGGTGAGACCGCAAACAGCTGGGACTTGCCATCGCTGACGGAAGCGCTGAAGGTCTCGACCAGCGGCTGGTCCAGCGACAGGGCGGGGCTCAGAGCTGGGCCGCCACGGCCCACCGACAGACACCCCTTGGCGCCCGGACTGAGGCTGCCGCCGACCGCATCCAGGGCCGTCACCAGAGCCGCTGGCCGACGCGCCCGGGTCGCTTCGGCCAGGCTATGGGCCAGTTCACGATGCTCTTCGGGTCGCCACACGTCGAGCGCCACATCCATCAAGCCGCCACACACCTGAATCACGTCCTGATCGAAATCTCCGGTCAGGTCGACCTCGACAATCCGTGGCGGCAGATTCTGCTCCAACACCGGATAGGCCCGGCGCAGCACCTCGCCCTCCCCACACCCGCCGCCTATCGTGCCAAACGGCTGCCCCTCGGGCGGCACAACCATCTTGGCCCCGACCTCACGCGGGACAGAACCACGCGTCCGAATAATCGTCGCTAAGACAAACGACTTGCCGTCAGCCAGTAATGCTTCGGCGCGGTCCCATAAATCATCCATGGCGTCTCAATCCTCCTGACAGGCTGGATGGCTGTCTGCTCAGGGTTAGCACAAGCCCGGGGCAGAGAAAAGAACACCGCCGGGTCGGTACTGGCTGAATTAAGCCACTGGCAGTCAAACGCGGCCACTCAGGTCGTCCCGAGTGGCTGCCTTTGAATGGGGGGAGTGGCGGCGTTTAGCTGCCAGGTCAAGTTTGTGCGACTCAGGATATCAATAGTCTGAGTTATCTGTCCCGTTTATTACTGATAGGCGTTTAATCACTTTTATTTTTGCCTCGGCTAAATACTTTGCAGCTTTGTCACACTTCTGAATAGCAGGGTTCCGGTCTACCTCCTCTCTTCTGGGATGATCTCGCAATACTCGAAAATCCTTGAACAAGCCTTCCATAGTTTCCGCATATCTATTGATCGGGGGGATAATATCGCTGTTTCGGGCGGCCCACAGTTTCGCCCCATATCGTTTGTCGTGAAGAATATGCCATGCTTCTGTAAGAGGAAGGGGAAGGTCTCGCTCAGTTACGCGATTTTCTAGCACCCCCCAATAAGCGCGTAACGCATTGCTCTGATCCTCAAGTAGGTCATACAATTTTTCAAGCGCCATAGTTTGTCGATTCCTATTTTGTCGCCCGTCTTCGGCTTTTGATGAGGAGCGGGCAGTCCGAGAGACAAGGATACCGGTAATGAGGGCGCTAAGGATGGCGCTCACGGAGCCGGCTATGACCAGTAGTATCTGATTGATTTCCATTTCGGTCCTGTCTTAATTTGACAGCAGGTAAATCACCATCGGTATGAGCGCAAGGACGAAAAATAACTTTTGGATACCATGCATGACTCTCTCAGTGGCGGTTGGGAATCGCCACTCCGAAAGTCCGGCTATTCCAGACTCCCGGAGGGTTGCTAATGTTTCTATGTTCTGACGAATACCGTGAGGAAACTCGGCCAAGGGGTCGATAGCTTTTCTTTGAAGACAGCCCAGCCCGGCGAGAAACGATATCAGATTCCCAAGTACCGCGTATTTCAGGAGCGTGGGAGTCGGCGTGACGTGCTGCGTCACTGTGAGAATCACCGGAATAATGGCCCCGGACAGGAGGGTGAGCATTTTGACAAAATCTTGGTAGTGCCCATAGTACTCGCGAAAATACCGGGATTCGATCGGCTCTTCCTTTTTATCGGTTTTGGGTGGCTGCATTTGGATCGTGAGAGCGCCCATTCAAACAGAAAAATACCTTTGCGCTCTTCCTCCGGCAGAATTTCATGGTTTAAGATTACGGGGCAGGGGGAAGGGAGCGATAAACGTTCCATCCCCCTTCAGTCAATCCGACAGCGGAATACTGAGACGACCCATATGTGAGAGTGGATGACATAATGGTCAGAAGGCCAACGCTCTCAAGGGCGGCCATCAGTTGTTGAACAGCATGGTTCTCTTGAAGGCCGGTGATCTCCATAATCTTATCTTTATAGAGTTGGCGCAACGCACGGATTTCACCGTCGCGCCCCGTATTGCTGACAACATATCTGTCATCTCCCTCGCTGAGGGTGTCTCCAATATAACGGATGAGTGCTTGCTGGTTTGTCATAGTGTTAATTCCCTTCTGGGTTGCTGCCTTCTATTCGTCGGATCAAATCTCTCGTTTGCCGTGCTCTATCCATTGCGACCAACCGCAACGGCTCATTCTGTGCCCGATTCGCATAGTCCACGTTCCGTTGAAAGAAACGGTGGAGCGCCCGCATGGTCGCCAGGGTGTGTTGGGTTCGCGGGTCGATTTTGCTAGAGTTCGACATAGTAACTCCTGTCAATCTGCGGTGGCTCTGCTGGGAACAGAACCGCGCGTTATGGGTTGAACGGACGCACGAATGCCAAGCCAGGGGTGGTGGCCCCCGGTTGGCAGAGAAACAGTGAAGGGGAAATTTTTCCCGCATGACGTTGACTCCTGCCATACGGGATGCTGGGGGGAGGGTTGCTTATTCGCTTCCCCGTGCATCTCGCATGGCAAATGGCCCGGCGCTTTGAGTGTCGGGTTTTTTTGTATGTTAAGTCATTGTTTTCATGGCGCAAAGCATAGGCTGCCACCAGGCGAAAGTCAATCAACTACTGCCGAAGGTACTGGCTGCGTTTGGCTCCGAGTGGCTGCATTTAGATTCAAACGCAGCCACTCGGTGAGGACAAACGCAGCCAGTACCGCCGGGTCGAGGCGGACGCATTGCCGGTCCTCGGCACCTGCCGTATGCTGCGCGTATGAAGCTACGTGTGGTGAGCCAGGAAGACATCTCGCCCGGCCTGAGTCTGGCCAGCGACCGGTTCTTTCTGCAAACCGTGGACACCACCGCCGTCCTCCGCGTGTACACCTGCCCGGGCGACGTAGTGCGGCTCGGTCGCTATCACGCCGTCGCACGCCTGAACGCGACCGACCGGGTGACGGTCAGCCGCCGCCTGAGCGGAGGTCGGGTCGTACCGAGCGGACACGGCTTTGTCCACTTCTCCCTGATCCTGCCCCACCGCTCGGCCTTTTTCTCGGACGATCCGTTCTACCTGGCACCGTTGCAAGTCCTCAACCGCCACGTCCGCAGCGTGCTGCACGGCTTCAAGGCGGCCGGCGTCCAGCTGTTCTACCCGGGTCGGGATTTCCTGACCATTGACCGCCGGACGGTTGGCTGGGTGTCGTGGACCAGCGACCAGAACGGCGC